>DATMIN010000396.1:0-12444 GCA_035554275.1 Burkholderiaceae bacterium | reverse complement strand
GCTCGACGACCAGGAACTCGACAGCCGCGCCAGCACCGACGCGATCTACTGGGAAGGCCTGAGCGATCTGCTCGACGCCGGCGGCCGCAGAATCGGCAGCGGCTACCTCGAGATGACGGGGTACGCGGCAGCGTTGCGCCTCTGAGATCCCTCGCTCAGTGCGCACCGCCGCCGCCGGCCGCACCCCCCGGTTTCGGCCGCGCGAACCAGACCACGCCGACGAGCACGAAGAACAGCAGCGCCGACATGTAGAACACGTCGGTCACGGCCATCGTGTAGGCCTGCTGGTCGATGATGCGGTTGACGCTGGCCAACGCCTGCTCGGTGCTGAAGCCGCCGGCGGTGAGCTGGCCGATCGTCTGCGTCGCGGCGCTGCTGCCGTTGTTGATCGACTCGGTGAGCTGCGCGTGGTGCAGCGCGGCGCGGTTCTCCCACAACGTGGTGAACAGCGAGGTGCCGACCGCGCCGGCGGTGATGCGCACGAAGTTCGACAGGCCGGCTGCCGACGGCAGCTTGTCGGGCGTCAGCCCCGAGAACACGATCGCCTGCAGCGGGATGAAGAAGAACGCCATCGCCGCGCCCTGCAGGATCGTCGGGATCAGGATCGTCGTGAAGTCGGCCTGCGTGTTGAAGCTCGAGCGCATCCACAGCACGACGCCGAAGCCGATGAACGACACGGTGGCGAGCTTGCGCGGGTCGACCTTGCTGACGTTCTTGCCGACCCACGGCGACAGGATGATCGCGAGGATGCCGACCGGCGCCGTCGCCAGGCCGGCCCACGTCGCGGTGTAGCCCATGTACTGCTGCAGCCACAGCGGCAGCAGCACCACGTTGCCGAAGAACAGGCCGTAGGCGATCGACAGCGACATCGTGCCGGTGAGGAAGTTGCGGCGCGCGAACAGCCGCAGGTCGACGACCGGTTGCTTGTCGGTCAGCTCCCAGGCGAGGAAGAACAGGAACGCGACGACGGCGGTGACCGCCAGGATCACGATCTGCCCCGAGTTGAACCAGTCGAGCTCCTTGCCCTTGTCGATCATGATCTGCATCGCGCCGACGAACAGCACCAGCAGGCCGAGGCCGACGACGTCGAGCGGCACGCGCCGGGGCCCCGGATCACGCTCGCGGTAGATCGACCAGGTCAGCCCGGCGGCGAACAGGCCGACCGGCACGTTGATGTAGAAGATCCACGGCCACGAGATGTTGTCGGTGATCCAGCCGCCGAGCAGCGGCCCGGCCACCGGCGCGACCAGCACCGTCATCGCCCACATCGCCATCGCAGTGCCGGCCTTCGCGGCCGGGTAGCTGGCGAGCAGCAGCGTCTGCGACAGCGGGATCATCGGCCCGGCCACGAAGCCCTGCATCACGCGGAACGCGATCAGCATCGGCATGTTCGGCGCCAGGCCGCACAGCCACGACGCGATCACGAACAACACGATGCTCATCGTGAACAGGCGCACCTGGCCGAAGCGCTGCGTCAGCCAGCCGGTCAGCGGCACCGCGATCGCATTGGCGACCGCGAACGACGTGATCACCCAGGTGCCCTGCGACGGGCTGACGCCGAGGTCGCCCGAGATCGCCGGGATCGACACGTTCGCGATCGAGGTGTCGAGCACGTTCATGAACGTGGCGAGCGACAGCGCGATCGTGCCGAGCACGAGCTGGCCGCCGGTCAGCGGCGGGTACGCGGTCGGGCGCGGCGGTGCGGCCGGCGACGGCGCGGAGGGCTGCGCCTCGCGCGGCCCGACCGGCAGCGCGGCGGAAGGCGTGGACATTCAGGGCCTCCGTTCGATCACTTGACGATCGAGACCGGGTGCACCCCACCGGCGCGCGCGAGCCGCGCGACCGAGGCCGCCGGCGCCGCGCTGTGCGGCGTGGCCTGCGCGACCGGCGCCTTCGGCGCGCCGCCGCCGTTCAGCGCGATGATGCGCGACACCTCGGCGTCGGCGGCGCTGTTCGACTCGTCGAACACCGCGGTCTTGGTGCCCACCGACGAACGCGATTCGCTCGCCAGCATGCGGCCGTCGGTCTTCGTGATGTCGACCTTCGCGTCCATCGACAGGCCGACGCGCAGCGGGTGGTCGACCAGCTCCTTCGGGTCGAGGCGGATGCGCACCGGCACGCGCTGCACGACCTTGATCCAGTTGCCGGTCGCGTTCTGCGCCGGCAGCAGCGCGAACGCCGCGCCGGTGCCGGCGCCCAGGCCCTCGACCGTGCCGTGGTACTCGACCTTCTTGCCGTACAGATCGGCCTCGAGCGTGACCGGCTGGTCCAGGCGCAGGTTCTTCAGCTGGCCTTCCTTGAAGTTGGCCTCGACCCACACGTCGTTCAGCGCGATCACCGACAGCAGCGGCGCACCGGCCTGCACGCGCTGGCCGAGCTGCACGCTGCGCTTGGCCACAAAGCCGTCGACCGGCGCGAGCAGGTCGGCGCGCTTGAGCGCGAGGTAGGCCTCGCGCACGCGCGCCGCGGCGCGCAGCACGTTCGGGTGCTGGTCGACCGCGATGTTGTCGGTCAGCGTTTGGTTCGACGTGAGCTGCTCGCGCGCCGCGACCACGGCCGACTGCGCCGCGGCGACGCCGCTCTTCGCCGCCGACAGCGCGGCGCTCGAGTGGTTGAACTCTTCCTTGCCGACCGCGCCGGTGGCGAGCAGCGGCTGGCGCCGCGCCACGTCGTCCTGCGCGCGCGCTTCGTCGCTGCGGGCGCGCGCCAGATCGGCCTCGCGCAGCGCGATCTGCGCCTTCAGCGTGCTGTTGTTCGCGTACAGCGTGCGCACCTCGCGCACCGTCTGCGCGAGCTGCGCCTCGGCCTGGTCGAGCGCGACGCGTGCGTCGGCCGGGTCGAGCTTGACCAGCAGCTGGCCGGCCTTGACGTGATCGGTGTCGTCGGCGTTGATCGCGACGACGGTGCCGCCGACCTGCGGCGTCAGCTGCACGACGTTGCCCTGCACGTAGGCGTTGTCGGTCGACTCGTAGTGGTTCAGCACCAGCGCCCAGTAGGCGCCGTAGGCGATGGCGCCGAGCACGACGAGCGCGGCCACGCCGGTCAGCGCCTGGCGGCGCTTCGGGTTCGGCGTGGTGGCGGCGGCAGCGGCCGCAGCGGTCGGGAGGGCCGGGGATTTGGGATCGGGCGAGCTCATCAGGGTTCTCCGGAATTCGATTTCGATGGTAGGGCGTTCGACGCGGACGCGTCGGTCACAACGCCAGCGGACGCGTCGGTCACTCGCCGGCGGCCGCGCTCTGCGTGGCGGCATCGGCATAGCCGCCGCCGAGCGCGCGGATCAGCGCGAGCTGCACGTCGAGCGCGCGCGCCTTCAGGTCGGCGCCGAGGCGGCGCTGCATCAGCACCGAGGTGTCGGCGTTGAGCACCGTCAGGTAGGTGCCCAGGCCGGCGCGGTAGCGTTGCGTCGCCAGGTCGTAGGCCGACTCGGCCGAGGCCAGCGCGCTGCGCTGCTCCACCTGCTGGCGCTCGATCGAGCGCACCGAGCTGAGCTGGTCGGCCACGTCGTGGACGGCATCGATCACGGCGCCGTTGTAGCTCTCGACCGCGGCGTCGAGGTCGGCCGTCTTGCCGCGCAGGTTGGCGCGCAGTCGGCCGGCGTCGAAGATCGGCAGCGTCAGCGCCGGGCCGATGCCGTACTGCTCGCTGCCCGAACGCAGCAGCCGGTCCAGGCCGATGCTGTTCAGGCCGACGAACGCGGTCAGGTTGATGTTCGGGTAGAAGCTCGCCTTCGCGTTCTTCACGTCGCTGCCGGCGGCCTCGATGCGCGCGCGCGCGGCGGCGATGTCGGCGCGGCGGCCGAGCAGATCGGCCGGCACCGCCGGCGGCACCGGCACGAGCTGCACGCTGCGCAGCGGCACCACGAGCGTGTCGAGCGCCGCGGGCGGCTGCGCCGTCAGCGCGGCGAGCGCGTGGCGCGTCAGCGCGATCTGCTCGTCGAGCTGCTCGATCTGCTGGCGCGACTCGGGCAGCGCGCCCTCGCCCTGGCGCAGCTCGACGTTGGTGTCGAGGCCGCCCTGCACGCGCTGCTTCACCAGCGCGAGGATGTCGTCGCGCTGCTTCAGCGAGCGCACCGCCACGTCGCGCTGCTCGAACAGCCGGCCGAGCTGCACGTAGGTGCGCGCGACGTTGCTGGCGAGCAGGATGCGCGCGGCCTGAGCGTCGGCCTGCGCGGCGCGCTCGGCGCCGAGCGCGGCCTCGATCGCGGCGCGGTTCTTGCCGAAGAAATCGAACTCGTACGACGCGCCGATCTGCGCGGTGCCGATCGTGAAGATGCCGCCACCGAGCGGCGGCGGGTAGATGCCGTTGGCGCTGAAGCGCTGGCGCGTCGCGTTGAGCTCGCCGTTGACCTTCAGCCCTTCCGCCGACTGCGCGCCGGCCACCGCGGCGCGAGCGCGCTCGAGGCGCGCCTGCGCGACCTTCAGGCTCGGGTTCGCGGCCAGGGCCTTGTCGACCAGGTCGCTCAGCGGCGCATCGCCGAACGCGCGCCACCAGTCGGTGGCGAGCGGCGGCGTGGCGGGCGCGGCACTGTCGAGGCCGACACTGACCGGCGCGATCGGCTGCGCGACCGGGGCGATGCCGGCGCTGCTGGCGCAGCCACCGAGCATCAGCACGACGCTCGAGGCGAGCGCGACGGCGATCGCGGCGATCGTCGGCAGGCTCGACTTCGCGCGCCGCGCATGCTGCTCGACGGCATGCCGCATGTCGGTGAAATCTGTTAATACTTGTTGCGGCTTCATTTGCTTAGGCAATTACTTGTGCGTTCCAGAGGCGACAGTGGGCGCACCGCGTCAGCCCGCGGCGCGCAGCGCTTCGCCGTTCTCGAGCATGCGCTGCAGGTAGTTGCGCAGCGCATTCCATTCCGACTTCGAAAAGCCCGCGAGGTGCTTGTTCAGCACCTCCGACAGCACCGCGGGCACCTCGGCGATCGCGGCCTCGCCGTCGGGCGTGAGTTCGACCTGCACGACGCGCCGGTCTTCGGTCGATCGCACCCGCTTGCACAGGCTCTTCTTCTCGAGGCGGTCGAGCAGGCGTGTCATCGCACCGGCGTCGACGTTGATCCAGCGCGCCAGCTCGGCCACGGTGGCGCGGCCGCCCACCGTGCGCAGGCGCATCAGCGGGCCCCACTGGGCGCTCGTCAGGTCGTGCTCGACGAGGCGCTTGTCGACCTGCGTGACGATCGACAACAGGATGCGCTTCATCAGGAAGGCCACGCTCTCTTCGGCGCAGTAGTCGTTGGCGCGGTAGAAGTCGGTAGCGATTGAGGTTCGAGCCACGGCGGGTCAATCGGAATCTCGGAAGCCACGAATATACTTGCCTAAGCAATTATTGTCAAGGCTTTATCTGCCCGCGCCGGCTACCCGGCCCGGCGGCCCCTACACTCCCGCGATGCCCGCTTCACCACCGATGCCTGCCGCGGCGGCCCTGCCCGCCCGCGACACCGGCCGCGCGCCGGCCGCGAAGAACGTGCGCTCGCTGTCCGGCCTGCTGCCATTCCTGCGGCCCTACCGCGGGCGGATCGCGCTGGCGATCGTGTTCCTGGTGCTGGCGGCGCTGAGCACGCTGGTGTTCCCGGCGGCGCTGAAATCGCTGATCGACGCGGGCCTCGTCGCCACCGACCCCGGCGCACGCGTGATGGCGCTGCGCGAGCACTTCTTCGCGCTCTTCGCGGTCGGCGCGGCGCTCGGCGTGTTCTCGGCACTGCGCTTCTACATGGTCAGCTGGCTCGGCGAGCGCGTGACGGCCGACCTGCGCAACGCCGTGTATGCGCACGTGGTGACGCAGAGCCCCGAGTTCTTCGAGACGACGCAGACCGGCGAGGTGCTGTCGCGCCTGACGACCGACACAACGCTGGTGCAGACCGTCGTCGGCTCGAGCCTGTCGATGGGCCTGCGCAACGCGGTGCTCGGCATCGGCGCGATGGCGATGCTGATCGTGACGAACCCGACCGTGATGTCGCAGGTGCTCGGCATCCTGGTGCTGGTGGTGCTGCCGACGCTGGTCTTCGGCCGGCGCGTGCGGCGCCTGTCGCGCGCGAGCCAGGACCGCGTGGCCGACTCGAGCGCGATCGCCGCCGAGGTGCTGAACGCGATCCCCGTGGTGCAGAGCTACACGCAGGAGGCGCGCGAGGCGCAGCGCTTCGACGCGTCGACCGAGAGCGCCTTCGAGACCGCGGTGAAGCGCACACGGATGCGCGCGTTCCTCGTCGGCTTCATCATCACCGCGACCTTCGGCGCGCTGCTGTGGGGCCTGTACCAGGGCACGCAGGCGGTCGAGCACGGCGCGATCACCGCCGGGCACCTCGGCCAGACGGTGGTGTACGTGATCATCCTGGTCGGCAGCGTCGCGGTGCTGAGCGAGGTCTACGGCGATCTGCTGCGCGCCGCCGGCGCGACCGAGCGGCTGATGGAGCTGCTCGCGCTGACCTCGCCGATCGCCTCGCCGCCGCGCCCGCGCTCGCTCGCGCCGAGCCGCGGTGGCGCCGCGCTCGCGCTGCGCGATGTGACGTTCCGCTACCCGTCGCGGCCGCAGATCGCGACGCTGTCGCACTTCGACCTGTCGGTGGCGCCGGGCGAGACGGTCGCGCTGGTCGGCCCGAGCGGCGCCGGCAAGAGCACGGTGTTCCAGCTGTTGCTGCGCTTCTACGACGTGGCCGGCGGCGAGGTCGCGCTCGACGGCGTGCCGCTGCGCGAGCTGAGCCTGCACACGCTGCGCGAGCGCATCGGCATCGTGCCGCAGGACAGCGTGATCTTCTCGGCCAACGCGCTGGAGAACATCCGCTACGGCCGGCCCGACGCGAGCGACGAGGCGGTGATCGCGGCCGCGAAGGCGGCGTTCGCGCACGACTTCATCGAGCTTCTGCCGCAGGGCTACCGCACCTTCCTCGGCGAGCGCGGCGTGCGCCTGTCGGGCGGGCAGCGGCAGCGCATCAGCATCGCCCGCGCGATCCTGAAGAACCCGCCACTGCTGCTGCTCGACGAGGCGACCAGCGCGCTCGACGCCGAGAGCGAGCGCATGGTGCAGGCCGCGCTCGAATCGGCGATGCGCGGGCGCACCACGCTCGTGATCGCGCACCGGCTGGCGACGGTGCAGCGCGCCGACCGCATCGTGGTGATGGAAGCCGGCGAGATCGTCGAGACCGGCACGCACGCGCAGCTCGTCGCCTCGGGCGGCCTGTATGCGCGGCTGGCGGCGCTGCAGTTCGAACGCTGAGCAGTATGCTGCGCGAACCCCGCGGGCACCGGCCCGCAACCCACGATCCGCAGGACAGCACCATGACCCGTTTCATCCCGTCACGCGGCCACGCCGCCGCACTCGGCGTCGTGCTCTCGCTCGCGGCCTGCGCCGACATGAGCGAGCGCGAGAAGGGCACCGCGGTCGGCGCCGGCGTGGGTGCCGGCGTCGGCGCGGTGATCGGCTCGGCCACCGGCGGGCGTGCCGGCACCGGCGCGGTGATCGGCGGCGCGCTCGGCGCGGTGGCCGGCAACCTGTGGTCCAAACGCATGGAAGACCGCCGCAACGCGATGGAGCAGTCCACCCGCGGGACCGGCGTGGAAGTCAGCCGCACCGAGGACAACCAGCTGAAGCTGAACATCCCGAACGACATCTCGTTCGACACCGGCAGCGCCGCGATCAAGCCGCCGCTGCGCGCAGTGCTCGACCCGTTCGCCGGCGGCCTGCGCGACGACCCGAGCGCGCGGCTGCTGATCGTCGGCCACACCGACAGCACCGGCCCGGATGCGGTCAACAACCCGCTCTCGCTCGAGCGGGCGCAGAGCGTGCGCGACTACCTCGTCTCGCGCGGCGTGGCCGCCGGGCGCGTCGAGACCGCGGGCCGCGGCGACCGCGAGCCGGTGGCGAGCAACGCCAACGACGCCGGCCGCGCGAAGAACCGGCGCGTCGAGATCTTCCTGCGCGAGCCGGCGCCGGCGTGAGCGTGGCGGGATAATTTCGTCACTCCCTGATCAACAACTGTGCAACTGCGCCGAGGCCCGCCGTGGACCGCCCGATTCGCTCGCAATACGAAGACTTCATGCGCCACGTGCGCGACCACGGCGTGTTCAAGGCCGACCGCACCGGCACCGGCACGACCAGCGTGTTCGGGCATCAGATGCGCTTCGACCTGAGCGAGGGCTTTCCGCTCGTCACGACGAAGAAGGTGCACCTGAAATCGGTGATCCTCGAACTGCTCTGGTTCCTGCGCGGCGACGGCAACGCGCGCTGGCTGCAGGAGCGCGGCGTGACGATCTGGGACGAGTGGGCCGCGCCGAACGGCGATCTCGGCCCGGTCTACGGCGTGCAGTGGCGCTCGTGGCCGACGCCCGACGGCGGCCATGTCGACCAGATCGCCGAACTCGTGAAGCAGCTCAAGGCGAACCCGAATTCGCGGCGCCTGATCGTCAGCGCCTGGAACGTGGCCGAGTTGCCGAAGATGGCGCTGCCGCCATGCCACGCGTTCTTCCAGTTCTACGTCGCGCCCGGTGACTCGCCTTCGGCTCGGGGGCGCCTGAGCTGCCAGCTCTACCAGCGCAGCGCCGACATCTTCCTCGGCGTGCCGTTCAACATCGCGAGCTACGCGCTGCTGACCCACATGCTGGCGCAGCAGTGCGACCTGGCCGTCGGCGACTTCGTCTGGACCGGCGGCGACTGCCACCTCTACAGCAACCACGCCGAGCAGGTCGAGCTGCAACTCTCGCGTGCGCCGCGGCCGTATCCGCAGCTGACGATCAAGCGCCGGCCGGCCTCGATCTTCGACTACGCGTACGAGGATTTCGAGGTCGTCGGCTACGAGCCGCATCCGGCGATCAAGGCGCCGGTCGCCGTGTGACCGGGCGCCGCGTCGCCATCCGAATCCGACCCCGACACACGGCCACGTCCTACACGGTCGACTCGGTCGCGACCGAAGAATCGTGGCGATGGAAAAGGCTTATTCGTCGCACCCCTGGATCGCCCGCTACTGCGTGCGCACGCTGCAGCTGCTGCCGGCGCTGCCGACGCCAGTGGCGATCAAGTGGGCCGTCAGCGGCTTCCCGTACTGCGCCGACACCGAGCCGGAACGCGCGGCGGAGATGTTCGTCGGCGCCAAGCTCGCCGGTGAACGCGCCCGAAACGATGGTGTGCTGCGCCGATTCTTCGGCGAGACGCCGGTGTCGGACGCGCAGTTCGGCGCTGCGCCGAGGCGGGTTCCGGAGCGTCAGCCCGCGGCATCACTCGCACGCGGGGCCTGACCTTTCCTTCATCGGTTCGGCGGTGCAGGCGCCTTGCCTGGGCCAGGATGCTATTCCCAGTGGCCGCGGCGCCAGACCCAGTCGCTGCCGCTCAACTCCCAATAGCCCGGCACCCAGTGCGACGTGCCGCTCGGCGGCGCCACCGCCATCGGGTCTTCGCGGTACGGCGCCGGCATCGGCCGCACCGCGCCGGCCACCCATTGGCCCGGTTCCCAACGCCAACCGTCGTGCCACGCATAGTGACCCGGTACCCACGTGAATTGGCCGCCGCCCGGCATCGGCGCGGTCTGCTCAATCGGCGCGGGAGGCGGCTGGAGGACGACGACACGTTCAGGCGCCGCCGCCGGTTGGGCTGGCATCTGCTGAACGATCGGCTGCTCCCGAACGATCTCGCGCTCGGTGACGCGGTTCGCGCAGGCACCAAGCACCAGCGCGCAAGCGCACAGCGGCACGACGGACAGAGTTCTTGTACGGATGTTCATGGCTGCTCCTTCAGGTTGATCGGCGCGACCGTTGACGGTGCGCGCCGGGTGGCACTGTTTGAACCGTCACCATGCGCGCCGGCTCAGAGGCGCGGTGTCGGACAACGCCCAGCCCGCGTGACCGACAGCTGGTGCCGCCCCCGTCAGCCTCTCGGCGTCGAACGCTCCGCATTGCGCGAAAACATCTCGGAATCGCAAGCGGCCCATGGGCCGGCGATCAAGCACGACATCGCCTTGCCTGTGTCCCGCATCGCGGCTTTCATGGCGGCAACCGATGAGGCCATCTCGCGGCGCTTCAACCGCTTCGCGATCGGCGTGTGCGGCTGACGACCATCGGGTTGTGGGTCATGTTGCCGCGAACGCGACCTCGCACGTAGTTCTGGTGGAGCTGGGGGGAATCGAACCCCCGTCCGAAAACCATTGACGGGCAGATCTACACGCTTAGCTGGCTGATTTGGTTTTAGATCCGCAGGTCGCGCAGCAGCACGCTACCCGCATCTCGATTCACTGAATTTGATCCCGGGAAGAGTGACCCAACCCGGGACGAGCCCATGTGTATGACCTCGCAGCCTTCAGGTTGCCCTTCAGACCCAGCCCATCGGCCAACTGTTGCGAGGCTCACCGGTTTTAAGCGGCGAGAGCGTACGAAGAGTCGTTCGCAGTTACTTTGTTTCCAGTGGATTTACGAGCGAACTGGTGCTCGGCGTGCACTGTTCCGTCTCCGAACCTTCGTCGAAGCCAGGTCAGCCCCAGAGCGCGTAGTTTAGGCCATCGGCAGCAGTCTCAAGAGATCTTCCGGCGCATCGATCACTTGATCGGCGCCCCAGGCCTCGACGGGCGACCCGAGGCCGTGGTAGCCCCAGCGCACCACCACGGTCATCATCCCGGCGGCGCGGCCGGCCTCGACGTCGCGTAGGTCGTCGCCGACGTAGGCGCATTCGGCCGCGCCGACGCGCAGCCGCCGCGCCGCCTCGCGCAGCGGCTCCGGGTGCGGCTTGGAGTAAGGCGTGGTGTCGCCGCACACCAGCGTGGCCGCCGGCGGCATCAGGCCGAGCGCGCGCACCAGCGGCTCGGCAAAGCGCGCCGCCTTGTTGGTGACGATGCCCCACGGGATGCCGCGCTCGGCCAACACCTCGAGCACCGCCGCCATCGCCGGGAACACACAGGTCTCGCGCGTCATGCGGGCCTCGTAGCGCCGCAGGAACTCGTCGCGCAGCGGCAAGAAGGTCTCGTCCTGTGGCCCGATGCCGAACGCCTGCGCCATCATGCCGCGCGCCCCGGCGCCCACCATCGGGCGAAAGTGCGCCAGCGGGTGCGCCTCGAGGCCGCGCTCCACGCGCATGTCGTTGGCGGCGCCGGCGAGATCGGGCGCGCTGTCGATCAGCGTGCCGTCGAGGTCGAACAGCAGCGCGCGGATGCGTCGATCGCCCGTCATGCCGGCTTGCGGCAGGCGATCAGGTAGTTGACGCTGGTGTCGGCCGACAGCCAGTAGCGCCGCGTGATCGGCGAGTACGCCATGCCGCGCGTGTCGGCCAGCGCCAGGTCGGCGTCGCGACACCACTGCGCGAGTTCGCTCGGCCGGATGAAGCGCGCGTATTCGTGCGTGCCCTTCGGCAGCAGCTTCAGCACGTGCTCGGCGCCGATGATCGCGAAGACGAAGGCCTTGGCGTTGCGGTTGATCGTCGAGAAGAAGATCCAGCCGCCCGGCCTGGTGAGGCGCGCGCAGGCCCTCACGATCGCCGACGGGTCGGGCACGTGCTCGAGCATCTCCATGCATGTGACGACGTCGTACGCACCGGGCGACTCGGCGGCGAGCACTTCGGCCGCCACCTCGCGGTACTCGACGTTCGCGGTGCCGGCCTCGAGCGCGTGCAGCTGGGCGACCTTCAGCGCCTTGCCCGCGAGATCGATGCCCAGCACGTTGGCGCCGCGGCGCGCCATCGAGTCCGAGAGGATGCCGCCGCCGCAACCGACATCGAGCACGCGCGCGCCGGCGAGCTTGGCGTGGCCGTCGATCCAGTCGAGGCGCAGCGGGTTGATCTGGTGGAGCGGGCGGAAGTCGCTCTCGGTGTCCCACCAGCGGTGGGCGAGTTCGCTGAACTTGGCGAGTTCCTGCGGGTCGGCGTTGATCATGAGGCGATGGTAGCGCGGTGCACCGTCGCGGGGAGCACCGTGCGGGTGCGGCGAACCGCGCCGCCAAATGAAAAGCCCCGCCGGAGCGGGGCTTTGACATCGACGGGCCGCGAGGGCCCGGCGTGCGGCTTACTTGCCGCGGGTACCGACCACCTCGATCTCGACGCGGCGATTCTTCGCGCGGCCTTCGGCGGTCTTGTTGTCGGCGACCGGCTGCTTCTCGCCCTTGCCTTCGGTGTAGACGCGGTTCTTCTCGACGCCCTTCGAGACCAGGTACGACTTGACGGCTTCGGAACGACGCACCGACAGCTTCTGGTTGTAGGTGTCGGCGCCGATCGAGTCGGTGTGGCCGACGGCGATGATCACCTCGAGGTTGATGCCGCCCATCTTGCTGACCAGATCGTCGAGCTTGGCCTTGCCTTCGGACTTGAGCACCGACTTGTCGAAGTCGAAGAATGCGTCGGCGGCGAAGGTGACCTTCTCGGACGTGGCAGCGGCCGGCGGCGGCGCGGGCGGCGCGGGCGGCTTCGGCGGGGGAGCCGGCGGCGGCGGCGGCGGGGGCGGCGCGACGGGGGCGGGCGGGGGCACGGGTGCCGGCGGCGGAG
>DATMIN010000395.1:0-7477 GCA_035554275.1 Burkholderiaceae bacterium | reverse complement strand
GCCTGGCTCGCGTTCCGCTCGCGCGCCCCACCCGCCCTCGTCTGAGCTTCGTCGCCCGCTGCCTCGCACCGACCTCTCGGTGCGTGCGGCCCCGCACCGCTTTCAGACCAGGACGTCCCATGTTCAAGTTGACCCCCATGGCCGGCGC
This sequence comes from Burkholderiaceae bacterium, assembly GCA_035554275.1. Lineage (GTDB taxonomy): Bacteria > Pseudomonadota > Gammaproteobacteria > Burkholderiales > Burkholderiaceae_C > LMDS01. The sequence goes on along the minus strand of DATMIN010000395.1, from coordinate 7,329 downwards.
GCTCGCGCTGGCCGTCGCCACCTCGCCGGCGCGCGCCGACACCCCCATCGCCCCTGCCGACGCGCTGCTCGCGCAGGCAGCCCCTGCGCCGGCCGGCGCGGCGAGCGCCCCGGTGACGCGGCTGCAGCGCGTCGAAGTGAAAGGCCAGCGCCAGAAGCTCGACGACGCGCGCAGCTCGCTCTCGCCCGAGACCGGCAGCACGGTCTACCGCTTCGACAAGGCCGACATCGACAAGCTGCCGCTCGGCGAGGCCACGCCGCTGAACCAGGTGCTGCTGCGCGCGCCCGGCGTCGTCGCCGATTCGTACGGCCAGGTGCATGTACGCGGCGACCACGCGAACCTGCAGTACCGCATCAATGGTATCGTGATCCCCGAGGCGATCAGCGGCTTCGGCCAGGTGCTCGACACGCGCTTCGCCGACCGCATCAACGTGCTGACCGGCGCGCTGCCGGCGCAATACGGCTACCGCACCGCGGGCGTCGTCGACATCCGCACCCAGGGCCAGCCGGGCACCGGCGCGGGCGGCGACGCGGCGTTCGCGAACAACGGCAGCATCGACTTTGTGCTCGGCAGCCGCGGCCACCGCGAGACGAGCGCGAACATCGGCGGCACCGCGGGCGACCTGCAGTACTTCGTGACCGGTTCGTACCTGCAGAACCAGATCGGCGTCGAGAACCCGACGCCGGCCAAGAACGCGGTACACGACGACACGCGCCAGACCAAGGGCTTCGCCTACCTGAGCTACCTGCTCGGCGACCACAGCCGCGTCGCCCTGATGCTCGGCACCGCACAGAGCCGCTTCCAGATCCCCAACGTGCCGGGCGGGTCGCCGGCGTTCGCGCTCGCCGGCAGCGCGCCGCCCGATTCGCTCGCGCTCGACGCGAACCAGCGCGAGCGCAACAACTTCCAGGTGCTGAGCTTCCAGTCGACGCTCGGCGACGGCACCGACTATCAGATCGCGCTCTTCAACCGCACGAGCAGCGTGCACTACCAGCCCGATCCGGTCGGCGACCTGGTCTACAACGGCGTCGCCGCCGACGTGACGCGGCGCAACGTCGCGAGCGGCGTGCAGCTCGACGCGAGCCGCGCGCTCGGCGCGAACCACACCTTGCGCGCCGGGTTGTTCGCGCAGCGCGAACGCGGCTCGGTCGCGAACCGCTCGACGGTGTTCCCGGCCGACGACGACGGCAACCAGACCAGCGACGTGCCGCTGACGATGGGCGACGACAGCACGCTGAAAGGCCACCTGTTCGGTGCCTACCTGCAGGACGAATGGCAGCCGACCAAGGCGCTGACCGTCAACTACGGGTTGCGCTACGACAAGGTCGACACGGTGACGAAGGAGTCGCAGTGGAGCCCGCGCCTGGGCGCCGTCTACCAGCTCGGCGCCGACACCCGCGTCCACGCCGGCTACGCGCGCTACTTCACGCCGCCGCCGACCGAGAAGATCGACACCACCTCGGTGCAGAAATTCCTCGGCACCACCAACGCGCTGCCGTCGGACGCCAACACCGCGGTGCGCTCGGAGCGCTCGAACTACTACGACATCGGCGTCTCGCACCAGCTGACGCCGCGCATCACGCTCGGCGCCGACGCCTACTACCGCCAGGTGCAGCACCTGCAGGACGAAGGCCAGTTCGGCAACGCGCTGATCTACTCGGCGTTCAACTTCGAGAAGGGGCGGATCTTCGGCGTCGAGCTGTCGGCGTCGTATCGCGACGAGCGGCTCTCGGGCTACGCCAACATCGGCTTCACGTCGGCGCGCGGCAAGGGCATCGAGACGGGGCAGTTCAACTTCGATGCCGACGAGCTCGCGTACATCTCGCAGAACTGGGTCCACCTCGACCACGAACAGACGCTCGCGGCCTCGGCCGGCGTGTCGTACAAGCTCAGCGACGCGACCAGCGCCGGCCTCGACGCGCTCTACGGCAGCGGCCTGCGGCGCGGCTTCGCCAACACCGAGCACCTGCCGGCGTACGTGCAGGTCAACGCGTCGCTGTCGCACGGCTTCGACGTGGCGGGCTTCGGCAAGCTCGACGTGCGGCTGTCGGCGATCAACCTGCTCGACCGCGTCTACCAGCTGCGCGACGGCAGCGGCATCGGCGTCGGCGCGCCGCAGTACGCGCCGCGGCGCACGCTGTACGTGGCGTTGAGCAAGCCGTTCTCGTTCTGACGCGCGGCGGCGGGCGCGCGGCGCGAAGTCAGTCGCCGCCCCCGCCGCACCCACTGCCACCGCCGTCGCCGCCCCCGCCGTCGCCGGACGCATCGCTGCTGCTGCCGGCGTCGCCGCTGCCACCGCCGTCGTCGCCTCGGCTGCTGCCGTCACCCGAGCCGCTGTCGGAGCCGGGTGCCGACAGATCGGCCGCGCAGTGCGTGCCCGGCGCGGCGCGACCGAGCGTGCGGCAATCGAGCGCGTAGGTGTAGCCACCGGCGATGCCGAGCGCGCCGTCGAGCGCGAACAGCAGCGGCAGGCGCGCCGGCCGGCGCGGGTCGAGGCCCTCTTCGCGGCAGGCGCCGTCCCAGGCGCGCAGCAGGCCCTCGTACTGCGTCCCGCCGCGCGCCGAGACGCGCGGCAGCGCCTCGGCCGGCGTGTGGTGCAGCAGCCGGCCGAAGGCGCGCCGGCAGAACGCCTCGTAGGCGCGCGTGTGCAGGATGAACTCGTGCCACAGCGTGTCGACCACCTTCGACGGCATCGCGACGTAGCGGCCCGGCACCTGCGCGCTCGCGGCGAAGAACTGGCGCAGCCCGCGCTCGACATCGCGCAGCGCCGCGTCGTCGAGCTGCGGGTGCGCGGCCTTCAGCTTGGCGCGCAGGAACGACGGCAGCGGCCGGCCGCGGATCACCTGCAGCGCGCTGCGGCGGCGCCAGCGCGCCTGCGCGATCCCGACGCCAAGCAGCACGGCGGTGAGCACGAGCGCGGCCACAACGGCCGCCGCGCCGACCGGCCGCGCGCGCGTCACGAGCGGCCACCACGCCGCCGCGATCGCGACGGCGAGGAACAGGCGCAGCACAGCGGTGATCGACAGGTTCATCGGCGCAGCATGGATGCAATGCAGTGGCTTTCGGCCGCGAATTGTCGGCGAGGTCGGGCGCGTTTCGCCATGCCAGAATTGCACGCATGATGCTGCGCACCGCTCCCCGCCGAGGTTTCCTCGCCGTCTGGGCGCTCGCGGCACTCGCGGCCGCTGCTTCGACGCCGGCCGCGCTCGCCCTCGACGCGCCCGCCGGCAAGGTGGTGCTGACGGTCGGCGGCAAGCTCAAGACCGCCAACGACGGCGACGCCGCTTCGTTCGACCTCGCGCTGCTGCAGACGCTGCCGCAGCACAGCTTCTCGACCAGGACGCCCTGGTACGCGCAGCCGCGCAAGTTCACCGGCGTGCTGCTGCGCGACCTGCTCGCCGGCCTCGGCGCCGCGCCCGGCGCGACGCTGCGCGCGGTGGCGCTGAACGACTACCGCGTCGACATCCCGGCCGACGACGTGGCGCGCCACGGCGCGTTGCTCGCCTACCTGCTCGACGACCAGCCGATGTCGGTGCGCGAGCGCGGCCCGCTCGTCATCATCTATCCGTTCGACGACCGGCCCGAGTTGCGCACCGCGGTGCACTACGGCCGCGCGATCTGGCAGCTCAGGAGCCTGGAAGTGAAATGACCGTATCGGCCGACCACGGGCCCCTGCCGCGGCGGGTCTGGCTGTTCGCGGTCTGGGCGGTGCTGTTGGCCGTGCTGCTGGCGATCGGCTACGTGCAGTGGCGCCAGTTCCGGCTGCTCGACGCGGCCACGCACTACCAGAACGACGCGCTCGGCTGGAGCTTCTCGCAGCTCGAGACCGAGCAGCTGCGCCTGCGCAACCAGCTCCAGCGCTACGTCGCCGAGCCCGCGCCGGGCGATCTCGACAAGGTGCAGCTGCGCTACGACATCTTCGTCAGCCGGCTCGGGCTGGTCGACCACGAGCGCGCCGCCGGCATCATGCGCGCCCAGGCCGCCTACCGGCCGGCGATCGAGCAGGTGCAGGCGTTCGTCGCGGCGGCCGACCGCTACCTCGGCGACAAGCCGGCCGAGCCGCTGACGCCGGCGAGCGCGACGGCACTGCTGGCCCAGCTCGACGCGCTGAACACGCCGCTGCACGATCTCTCGCTCGGCGCCTCGCACCTGCTCTTCGAGCGCGCCACCGAGCGCAACCTCGCGGTGCGCCAGCAGAGCGAGCTGAGCATCGCGCTGACCGCGTTCCAGTGCCTGCTGCTGCTGGCGCTCGCGGTGATCGTGCTGCGCCAGCTGCGCGCGCTGACCGAGCGCCGCCGCAGCCTCGAGGCGCTGGCCGACAGCCTGCAGACGGCGCGCCAGGGGGCCGAGGCGGCGAACCGCGCGAAGAGCGCATTCCTGGCCAACATGAGCCACGAGATCCGCACGCCGTTCCACGGGCTGCTCGGGATGATGTCGCTGCTGCAGGAGGGCGGGCTGACGCCGCAGCAGGCGGTCTACCTCGACACCGCGCGCGAATCGGCGCAGCACCTGCTCGAGATCCTGAACGACATCCTCGACATCTCGCAGCTCGAGTCGGGCCGGCTGCAGATCGCGCCGCAGACCGTCGACCTGCCGCAGCTGATCGCGCAGGTCGAGGCGCTGATGCGCGCGCAGGCGCAGGCCAAGGGCCTGGCGCTCGAGGTCGAGGTCGCGCCCGACGTGCCGCGCTGGGTCCAGGCCGACCCGACGCGGGTGAAGCAGATCCTGTTCAACCTGCTCAGCAACGCCCTCAAGTTCACCAGCGTCGGCACGGTGCGGCTGCAGGCGGGCTGCGCGGCGGGCGCGCTCACGCTGGTCGTCAGCGACACCGGCATCGGCATGGACGAAGCGACGCAGGCGCGCCTGTTCCAGCGCTTCATGCAGGGCGACGACAGCCCGTCGCGGCGCGCCAGCGGCACCGGCCTCGGCCTCGAGATCTCGCGCGACCTGGCGCGCCTGATGGGCGGCGACCTGACCGTGCACAGCGCGCCCGGCGCCGGCAGCACCTTCAGCGCGACGCTGCCGCTGCCGTCGGTGAGCCCGCCGGTGGCCGACGCCGCCGAAGACGATCGCGCGCGCACGCGCCACGTGCGCGCGCTGCGCGTGCTGGTCGCCGAAGACCACCCGGTGAACCGCGCCTACCTCGAGGCGGTGCTCGAGCGGCTCGGCCACCATGCGCTGTTCGCCGCCGACGGCGACGCGGCGGTGCAGGCGATCGCGCAGCAGCGCGACGACGCGCCGATCGACGTCGTGCTGATGGACCTGCACATGCCCGGCATGGACGGCTTCGCGGCGACGCGCACGATCCGCGCGATGGCGCCGCCGCGCGGCCGGGTGCCGATCGTCGCGCTCACCGCCGACGCGTTCCAGGCCTCGCGCCACCTCGCGCGCGAGGCCGGCATGGACGGCTACCTGACCAAGCCCGCGCACCTGCCGCAGCTGCGCGAGGCGCTGGCGCGCTATGGCGGCGGCTCGGCGCAGCCGACACTGCGCGGCGACGACGCGGCGCCGGCCGAGGGCGACTCGCTGCTCGATCTGGCGACGATCGACGACGTGAGCGACGCGCTGCCGCCGGGCAAGTACGCGCAGCTGCTCGGCAGCTTTCTCGCCGGCCGCAGCGCCGTGCTCGCCGAGCTGCGCGAGGCGCTGCGGCTGGCGCAGCCCGGCGAGCTGCGCAGCCGCGCGCACGCGCTGAAGGGCGCGTCGCTGAACGTCGGGCTGCGCGAAGTCGGCGCGCTCGCCGGCCAACTGCACGCGCGGGCCGGCGAGGCCGAACCGGCCGCGCTGCTCGCGCTGGTCGAGCGCCTCGAGCGCGCGTTCGACGCCAGCGCGCAGGCGTGCCGCGAGCGCGGCCTGCTGCCCGCCGAGGCGCAGAGCCTCACACCACCAGCGGCTCCGGCTCGAGCCTGATGCCGAAGCGGCCGTAGACGCTTTCCTGGATCGCGCCGGCGAGCAGCATCACCTCCGAGCCGATCGCCCCACCGCGGTTCACCAGCACCAGCGCCTGCTTCTCGTAGACGCCGGCCTGGCCGACGTGCTTGCCCTTCCAGCCGCAGGCGTCGATCATCCAGCCGGCCGCGAGCTTGATGCTGCCGTCGGGCAGCGGGTAGTGCACGATCTCGGGGTCGCGGCCGATGATGTCGCGGCACTGCTCGGGGGTGACGACCGGGTTCTTGAAGAAGCTGCCGGCATTGCCGAGCAGCAGAGGGTCGGGCAGCTTGGCGCGGCGGATCGCGCAGATCCAGTCGGCCACCTGCTGCGCGCTCGGCCGCGCGATGCCGGTCTCGGCGATCTTGCGTTCGAGGTCGAGATAGCCGAGCACCGGCTGCCACGGCCTGGGCAGCCGGAAGCGCACCCGCGTGATCACGGTGCGGCCGGCCAGCGCGTGCTTGAACACACTGTCGCGGTAGCCGAACGCGCAGCGCTCGGCGTTCAGCGTCGAGGTGCGGCCGGTGACGAGATCGACCACGTCGAGCGACTCGAAACGGTCTTTCAGCTCGACGCCGTAGGCACCGATGTTCTGCACCGGGCTCGCGCCGACGGTGCCCGGGATCAGCGCCAGGTTCTCGAGCCCGGGCCAGCCGTGCGCGAGCGTGAATGCGACGAACTCGTGCCAGTTCTCGCCGGCGCCGGCCTCGACGATCCACGCGTCGGCGCGCTCCTCGACCAGCCGCATGCCGCGCACCTCGACCTTCAGCACGATCTGCGGCATGTCGCGCGTCAGGATGATGTTGCTGCCGCCGCCGAGCACGAACTTCGGCGCGAGGCCGAGTTGCGCGTGATCGACGACGCGGCGCACGTCGGCATCGCTCGCGACCCGCACCAGCGTGCCGGCCACCGCGGGCAGGCCGAAGCTGTTGTAGGGTTTGAGGCTGACGCCCGACTCGATTTGCATGCCACAATTTTGACCCATCGAAGGCCACCCACCATGCCCAGTTTCGACACGGTTCTCGAACCCAATCTCGTCGAGGTGCGCAACGCCGTCGAGCAGACCGCGAAGGAGATCGGCACGCGCTTCGATTTCAAGGGCAGCTCGGCCAAGGTCGAGCTCGGCGACAAGGCGCTGACGGTGTTCGCCGACAGCGATTTCCAGATCGGCCAGGTGCTCGACATCCTGATCGCCAAGCTCACCAAGCGCGGCGTCGACATCCGCTTCCTCGACCGCAGCGCGAAGATCGAGAAGATCGGCGGCGACAAGGTGCGTCAGGCCATCGTCGTGAAGAGCGGCATCGACGCCGACACCGCGAAGAAGATCCAGCAGCTCGTCAAGCAGAGCAAGCTGAAGGTGCAGGCCGCGATCCAGGGCGACGCGGTGCGCGTGACCGGCAC
>DATMIN010000394.1:0-3608 GCA_035554275.1 Burkholderiaceae bacterium | reverse complement strand
CTGCCAAGTGAGCCGGTCGCCCGCGGAAGCGAGGCCTAACCATTCCATCGAGCGGACAGCCCACAGCCAGCTTCGCTGCCTGCGGTCTGCCGCTCATGTCAAACGTTAGGCCGCAGAACCGGGTCCACCGTACTCGTCACTACCATTCGCGTATGAATGACTTCGCTGATCCCGCGCAAACACTAAGACTGCTGAACGAACTGGAGGGCTTGGGCTTCGCGGACGAAGCGTTCGCCACTCTGCATCACTTCACCAAGCCGGAACGGATCGCCAACCATCGTCGGTACTGCGAGGCGCTGGTAGACGAGCAGGCGACTTTCCAAACCAGTACAAATAAGCTGGTTCAACGCAGGCTGGTCATGGTTCTTGCCATGTACCGAGCAGGCCAGTTTGCCTCCAACGACCCCGGCGTCTTCGTTTGTCTGGCGCAGGCAGCCCTGCTCGAGGTTCCACACGACCGTCGTCCCTTAGCCGAGCAAGTCAAGTGAGACATCCTGGGTCAACCTCCCCCGGCCGGCACGAGGCGTTGGGCGGCGTTGTGCAGAGTGGGGTCGTAGGGTGTGCCATCGGTCCAGGCGCGCCAGATCACGCGCAACCATGCGCGAGCCAGGATGCGGATGGCGTGCGGGTGATCATGTCCGCGCTTGCGGGCTTCGGTGTAGACACTACGCGCCCATTCGTTGGCATGGCGAGAGTTGTCTGCCAGACAGGTGATGGCCTGACGCAACCGATGGTTGCAGGCCCATCGGAACGCCACGCTGCGTGTCTTGCCGGACTGGTAGGTGACGGGCACGGTGCCCGCCTCGGCGGCCAATTGATCGGCGCTGGGGAAGCGCTCGCGCACGTCACCCAGCTCGGCCAGGATCTGGGCTGCGCAGACACGCCCGGCCCGCGGGAAGGACATCACGATCTGCCCGTCGGGCAAGGATTCCACGAAGCGCTCGATGCGGCGCGTGAGATCGGTGATCTGCTCGACCAGCGGCTGCAGCACCGCCACCATCGAGCGCACGAGTTGCGCTGCCGCGTCGTTGGTCTGAGCACCAGCCAGCCCGATGGCGGCGCTGCGCAGCCGCGCCAGCAGCTCGGCCGCACTGCGTCGGCCGCTGTAGTGCTGGCTCTTGCAGAAGTGGCTCAAAGTGGCTTCGGTGATCTTGGCCCCGGCCGAGGCCGAGGGGTAGCGGCGCAGGAAGGCCAGGCCGATCGGCGAGGCGATGTCCGCGAAGATGCAAGCCGCGCCGGGCCAGAAGGCTTCGAGCGTGCTGCGCAGCTGGTTGCTCAAACTGACCCGGGTGGACACCAGATCGTCGCGCGAGCGCACCAACGCGCGCAGGGCGCGGATCGAGTCGGACTGCGGCGACAGCTCACGCCAGCGATGGCCGTCGGTGCGCAGCAGGTCGGCCAGCAGATAGGCATCGGAAGCATCGCTCTTGGCGCCGTGGCTGCGGTAACGCGGCCGGCTGGCCTTGACGGCGTTGGGATGGATCGGGAAGACGTGATGTCCGGCCTCGACGAGTGCATCGACGATCAAGCCCGAAGGCCGCTCGATGGCGATGCGCACTCGCGCGCCGAAGCGAGCCAGGCGGCGCATCAGCTCGGCCAGGCCATCGCGGTCGTGGGCGACCTCGAAGCGCTCGAGCACGCCCCCGGCGGTGTCGATGATGCACACCGCGTGAGTGTGAACGGCCCAGTCCAGGCCGGCGAATACCTCGGTGCAGTTCTCGCTACTCATGGACAAACTCCTGGAAGTTGCGGTATGACTGCCCGTGTCGGAAGGCGCGGCGGGAAGCTCATAAACAGGCGCTCCAGCTTGCTCGGCCTGGCGCTACATCTTGGGGCCCGTCGTGGCCTTCCGGCACCCTGCGGGCTGCGGGTCTCACTTGGGCCTTCAAAAGGCGAGCACACCGGGCAGTCACCGCAGGGGCACGGAAGTCGGTCGATACCTTCGGTCGTTCTCCTCACCCGAGTCAAGACGAGGACGTGCGAACGCAGCAGCGTTGAGCACGGGTTGCCCACCGCGTCGGTCGGCCGGTTCGTCGCAAGCGCCGACCGACCGCCGCCGTGGACAACCCTGCGCCGTAGCACTCGGGACGCCTTCGACAGCCTGGAGCTTGCCTTATGAGCGGCGCGGCTGATGCCGGCCTGAGGGCCGACGCGCGCTGGCGCTGGTGGGAGATCGCGCTGTTCGCCGCGCTCGTCGCGTCGTGGTTCGTGCTGCCGGGCCAGGCGTTGCTGCTGAACGAGATCGCGATCCTCGCGCTGTTCGCGGTCTCGCTCGACCTGATCCTTGGCTACGCCGGCATCGTTTCGCTCGGCCACGCCGCGTTCCTCGGCTTCGGCGCGTACGCGGCGGCGCTGTTCGCGAAGCACCTGACGCCTGATCCGTGGATCGGCCTGGTCGCGGCGGTCGCGTTGACCGCCGCGCTCGGCGCGCTGACCAGCGTGCTGATCCTGCGCGGCTCGGATCTCACGCGCCTGATGGTCACGCTCGGCGTCGCCGCGATCCTGTACGAGCTCGCGAACAAGCTCGACACGCTGACCGGCGGCGCCGACGGCCTGCAGGGCGTGGTGATGGGCCCGCTCGTCACGCCGTTCGGCCGCTTCGAGTTCGACATCGCCGGCCGCGTCGCCTACGCCTACACCCTGGTCGTGCTGATCGCGTGCCTGCTGCTCGCACGAGTGCTGGTGCACTCGCCGTTCGGATGCTCGCTGCAGGCGCTGCGCGACAATCGCCTGCGCGCCGCGAGCATCGGGCTCGCGGTGAACACGCGGCTGGTCGCGGTCTACACGATCGCCGCCGCGCTCGCCGGCGCGGCCGGCGCACTGATGGCGCAGACCAGCGGCTTCGCGTCGCTCGACGGCTTCGACTTCCACCGCAGCGCCGAGGTGCTGCTGGTGCTGGTGATCGGCGGCACCGGTTATCTGTACGGCGGCATCTTCGGCGCGATCGTGTTCAAGCTGCTGCACGATCTGGTGTCGGCGTGGACGCCGCAGTACTGGAACTTCTGGCTCGGCATCTTCCTCGTCGTGCTCGTGATGGTCGGGCGCGAGCGGCTGATCCGTCCGCGCGCGTGGTTCGGCAGATCATGACGACAACCACTGTGCTCGAGACCCGCGGCCTGCTGAAGCGCTTCGGCGGCATCGTGCCGACCAACGACGTGTCGATCACGCTCGAGCGCGGCGCGCGGCGCGCGCTGATCGGGCCGAACGGCGCCGGCAAGACCACGCTCGTCAACCTGCTGACCGGCGTGCTGGCGCCGAGCGCCGGCTCGATCCACCTCGACGGCGCGGACATCACCGCGCTCGCACCGCACCAGCGCGTGCAGCGCGGCATCGTGCGCACGTTCCAGATCAACCAGTTGTTCAACGAGCTGACGCCGCTGCGCTCGCTCGCGCTCGCGGTAGCGGCGCAGCTCGGCACCAGCGCCAGGGGCTGGCAGCGGCTCGGCGGCGACGCGCGCATCGGGCCGCGCTGCGACACGCTGCTGCGCCAGTTCCGCCTCGACGACGTGATGCACCGGCCGGTCAAGCACCTTGCCTACGGCAAGCGGCGGCTGCTCGAGATCGCCACCGCGCTGGCCTGCGCGCCGCGCGTGCTGCTGCTCGACGAG
>DATMIN010000393.1:0-6748 GCA_035554275.1 Burkholderiaceae bacterium | reverse complement strand
GAGCGCCGCGGCGAATTTCGGGCCATCGGTCTCGAGCACCGAGATGAAGTTCTCGATGCTCATCGTGTCCATCGTCTGCCCGCCCATGCGCTCGGCCAGCAACCCGGTGCGAATGCCCTTGCGCGCGGCGTACACCGCCGCGGCGGCGCCGGCGGGGCCGCCGCCGACGATCAGGACGTCGTACACGTCCTTCGTGTTGAGCTTGGCGGCGTCGCGGGTCGCAGCGCCGGTGTCGAGCTTCTTGACGATCTCCTCGACGTCCATCCGGCCCTGGCCGAAGTGCTCACCGTTGAGGAACACCATCGGCACCGCGAGGATCTGGCGCGCTTCCACTTCCTGCTGGTAGAGGCCACCGTCGATCACGACACTGTGGATGCGCGGGTTCAGCACCGCCATCAGGTTCAGCGCCTGGACCACGTCGGGGCAGTTGTGACACGTCAGCGACATGTAGGTCTCGAAGCGGAAGTCACCGTCGAGGTTCTCGATCTGCTCGATCAGTTCGGCCTCGATCTTCGGCGGATGCCCGCCGACCTGCAGCAGCGCCAGCACCAGCGAGGTGAACTCGTGGCCCATCGGGATCGCCGCGAACGTGATGCGCGGCGCCTCGCCGATGCGGTTCAACGCGAACGACGGCTTGCGCGCATCGGCGCCGTCGGTCTTCAGCGTGATCTTGTCGGTCAGCGAGACGATGTCCAGCAACAAGCCGTGCATCTCCTGCGCGGCCGGGCTGTCGTCGAGCGACGCGGTGATCTCGAAAGGCAGCTTCACGCGCTCGAGGTAGGCCCCGAGTTGGGCTTTCAGGCTGGCGTCCAACATCGTGAAGCTCCTTGCTTGGTCGAAGAGGGCTCGGGCCAGCGCCGGGCCGCCCCAAGCGGCCCGAGCACCCGCCCGGCGGGTGGTGGCGTACTCGCCACCGGGTGCTACATCAAATCTTGCCGACGAGGTCGAGCGACGGGGTGATCGTCGAAGCGCCCTCGTTCCACTTCGCCGGGCACACCTGGCCCGGGTGCGCGGCAACGTATTGCGCGGCCTTCAGCTTGCGCAGCGTTTCCTTCATGTCGCGGGCGATCGCGTTGTCGTGCACCTCGGCGGTCTTGATCACGCCGTCGGGGTTGATCAGGAAGGTGCCGCGCAGCGCCATGCCCTCTTCCGGGATGTGCACGCCGAACATGTTGGTCAGCACGTGGGCCGGGTCGCCGATCAGCGGGAACTTCGCCTTGCCGACGGCCGGCGAGGTCTCGTGCCACACCTTGTGCGCGAAATGCGAGTCGGTGGTGACGATGTAGACCTCGGTCTCGAGCTTCTGGAACTCGGCGTAGTGGTCGGCCGCGTCTTCGACTTCGGTCGGGCAGTTGAACGTGAACGCGGCCGGCATGAACACCAGCGCCGACCACTTGCCCTTCAGGCTCTGCTCGGTGACTTCGATGAACTTGCCGTTCTTGAACGCCTGGACCTTGAAGGCCTGGACGGTGGTGTTGATCAGGGACATGGGAACTCCTCGCAGTGGTGAAAGAAAAGGATCGCTGGGGTAAATACTAAGCTATTGATCGAGGTCATCCAATCGTAATCACCTAACTTGCAGATAGGCCCAGGGCAACAGCGTGGTGGCGCGACGGGCGTGTGGTTCAATCGCCGCCGATCCGCCATGCACCTCGCCTTGCCCCGCCCTCCTTCGCGCTCGCCGGTGCATCTCGCGCTGGTGATCGCGCTCGTCGGCGCCGCAGGCGCTGCGCGGGCGCAGGACGTGCACACCGAATCGCTGCCGACCTCGGGCATGCTGAGCCTCGAGCGCGTGCGGCTGCCGCAGGGCGAGCGCGTCGGGCTCGTCGGCGGCTCGCTGCTGTTCGACATCGGCGGTGACTGGGGCCTCGGGCCAGCCGTCTACGGCGCGGCCACCGGGCGGCGCGGCGGGCTGTTCGTCGGCGGCGTCGAGCTGCAGCACCGCTGGGGGCTGGGCCGCGGGTTCACGCTCGCGACCGGTCTGTATGCCGGCGGTGGCGGCGGCGCGAGCGCGCCGGTCGGCAGCGGGCTGATGCTGCGGCCCGCGGTGACGCTGCTGAAGGATCTCGGGCCGACCTTCCAGCTCGGCCTGTCGTGGTCGTCGGTGCGCTTCCCGAGCGGCGACATCCGCAGCAACCAGATCGGCCTCGCGCTCGGCTGGCGCCAGGAGTTCGAGCACCTGACGGGCAGCGGGCCGATCCCGAAACAGGCGCTGTCGATGTCGGGCGGGCTCGGCTTCGACCGCATCGAAGCCACCGTCTCGACCTACCGCTTCACCGACAGCGACCGCCGCCACATCAGCCTGATCGGCGCGCGCGCCGAGCGCCGCACGAGCATCGAGGGCTTCGCGTGGGGCATGGAGGCCGCCGCGGCGGCGCAGGGTGACGCCGCGGGCTACATCGAGCTGCTCGGCAACGCGGTGCTGAGCACGGCGCCGCTCGAGCGGCTCGCGCCGTCGTGGCGCGTCGGCGCACGCCTGGGCGTGGGCGTCGGCGGCGGCGGCAACGTGCCGACCGGCGGTGGCCTGATCGCCAAGGCGCTCGGCACGATGGAATGGAGCCCCGCGCGCGGCTGGGTCGTCGGCGCCGACTACGGCCTCGTGCGCGCGCGCAGCGGCGTGTTCGCGCGCGAGGCGAAGGTCTGGCTCGGGCTGTACCTCGAGCCCGGCATCGACGGCCGGCCGCAGACCGCGCCGCCCGAGGTGGTGCGCACCGAGTGGGTCGGCGCGCTGCAGCACCACATCCGCATCGCGCGCAGCGACGGCAGCCTGCATTCGCTCGACACGATCGGCCTGAAGCTGAACCGCTACATCGGCGAGCACGTCTACCTCACCGGCCAGGCGCACAGCGCGTTCGCCGGCGGCGCGGGCGCCTATTCGGTCGGGTTGCTCGGGATCGGCGTCAGCGCCGAACCGATGCCCTCGGTGCGCATCGGCGCCGAGGCGCTGGCCGGCGCCGCGGGCGGCGGCGGCGTGACGAGTTCGGGTGGCGCGGTCACGCAGGCGCTGACGTGGGCGGCGTGGCGGCCCGGCCGCATCGGCGAGTGGCGCCTCGGCCTGGGCGCCTCGCACCCGCTGCACAGCGGGCGCACCGAGCCGGTCGTCGAGCTGTCGTGGAGCCGCTCGTTCGGGATGGCGGGCAGCTGAGCGCGCCGCGCTGCTAGCGCAGATCGCCGGCCAAGCTGGCGAGCGTCTCGGGCGCAATCGTCACGTGCGCGGGGTAGTGCGTGTGGTCGCAACCGAGCTTGACGCTCGCGCCGGCGCGCACCGCGTCGCGCATCGCGCGGTCGAACTCGAAGCGTGCGAAGTGCACGGCCGAGGTCTTCTCGGCGGTGTCGCGATCGAGGTCTTCGTCGGCGATCGCGTAGACGCGCGCCTGGCCCTCGACCTCGACGAACAGGCGATCCTCGATGCCGATCAGGCGCGCGAGTTCGCGCTTGCGCTCGTGCACGTCGGGGTACTCGATCAGCACCGTCGCCTTCCAGTTCGTGCCGTCGGGCACGAGCGGCGCGTAGGCCTCGATCTCGCTCTCGATGCCCGCCTCGTCGAAGATCTTCTCGATGTGCAGCATCTCCTGGATCTGGCGCCGGATCGTGCGCTCGTCTTCGAACTGCACGCTCAGGTGCTCGCCGAGGTGCACGGTGCGCAGGCGCCGGTGGGCGATGAACCCGGCGCGCGCGCTCTGGCGGATCTTCGCGTAGGCCTCGAGCGTCAGCAGGCTGTCCTTGGTGATCATCGTGGCCATCGCGTCACTCCAGTCCGTAGGCGATGCGCACCAGGCTCAGCGGGTGCGCGAGGGTGGCGCTCGGCAGATCGTTCTGCGCCATGCCTTGCGCGATGTGGTGGCCGGCCAGTGCGCAGTCGGAGCTGATGTAGTCGGGTTCGTCCTTGCCCATCGCCTTGAACACCGGCTTGCCGATCTTCATCGCGACCGGGTGCGTCGCGGTCTTCACGCCGTAGGTGCCGGCGTGGCCCGAGCAGCGCTCGACCGTGTTGAGCTGCACCGGCACCGTCTGCCCGATCAGCTTGAAGACCTCTTCGGTCTTCTTGCCGATCTTCTGCACGCGGCCGTGGCACGGGATGTGGTAACTCACCTTGCCGAGCGCGGCCTTGAAGTCGAGCTTCAGCAGCCCGTCCTTGTGGCGCGCCATCAGGTACTCGAACGGGTCGAACATCGCCTCCTGCACGAGCGCCACGTCGGCGTCGCCGGGGAACAGCAGCGGCAGCTCCTGCTTGAACATCAGCGTGCACGACGGCACCGCCGAGACGATGGCGTAACCCTCGCGCGCGTACCGCGCGAGCACCGGGATGTTCGCCTCCTTGTGCTTGGCGACACCGTCGAGATCGCCGAGCTCGAACTTGGGCATGCCGCAGCAGCTCTCCTTCTCGACGATCGTGTAGGCGATGCCGTTGTGGCGCAGCAGCTTGATCAGGTCGTGGCCGATGCCCGGCTCGTTGTAGTTGACGTAGCAGGTCGCGAAGATCGCGACCTTGCCGGGCGTGCGCTGGCCGTTGACGACGGGCGTGGACGCGCCATCCTTCGCCGCGCTCCAGCGGAAGCGCTTGGTCGCGAGCTCGGGCAGCCACGCGTCGGGGTGCACGTGCAGCGCGCTGTCGAGCAGCTTGCGAACGGGCTTGGTGCGGTTCATGGCGTTGACGGTCTGCACGACGACGGGAATGCCGGCAAAGGCGCCGTGCGTGTCGGTCGATGCCAGCAGCCTCTCGCCGGCGCCCACTCCACCGTTGCGGAACTTGATCGCCTTCGCGCGCAGCATCGTGTGCGGGAAGTCGACATTCCACGGGTGCGGCGGCACGTACGGGCACTTCGTCATGTAGCACAGGTCGCACAGATAGCACTGGTCGACGACGCTCCAGAAGTCCTTCTTGGCCACGCCGTGCACCTCGCCGTCGGCGGTCGCATCGACCAGGTCGAACAGGGTCGGGAACGACTGGCACAGGCTCACGCAGCGCCGGCAGCCGTGGCAGATGTCGAAGATGCGCTCCATCTCGGTTTCGCACGCGGCCCGGTCGTAGAACGCGGGGTTCTTCCAGTCCACCGGATGCCGGGTCGGCGCCTCGAGGTTGCCTTCGCGATTCGTCATGGAGCCCTCGTCGGGACGTGCGCGCCACCAACGAACAAGGGGCGCGAAGCCCCCTGTTCGGTGAACGCGATCGGCGGCGTCAGTCGACCAGCGCGTCGAGCGCCTTCTGGTAGCGGTTGGCGTGCGAGCGCTCGGCCTTCGCGAGCGTCTCGAACCAGTCGGCGATCTCGCCGAAGCCTTCGTCGCGCGCGCTCTTGGCCATGCCCGGGTACATGTCGGTGTACTCGTGGGTCTCGCCGGCCACCGCAGCCGCCAGGTTCTGCCGGCTCGAGCCGATCGGCAGCCCGGTGGCCGGGTCGCCCACCGCCTCGAGGAATTCGAGGTGGCCGTGCGCGTGGCCGGTCTCGCCTTCGGCGGTGGAGCGGAACAGCGCGGCCACATCGTTCTGGCCCTCGATGTCGGCCTTGTTCGCGAAGTAGAGGTAGCGGCGATTGGCCTGCGATTCGCCGGCGAAGGCGTCCTTCAGGTTCTGCTCGGTCTTCGATCCTTTCAAGCCCATGCTGTTCTCCTGGTGAGTGAACTGCGACGCCCGACACCTTGCCTCGGCGCGGCGGCGGCGAGTCGACGCTATCGCAGCGGCCGGGCCGGCGCCAATACAAACCTCCAATGCACCGCATTGAGCGTGGCTATGCATCGCGGCCATCGGCCGGGAAGGCCCGCGCGCATCTTTGCTAAACTCGCGCCGCAGTGGGGGGGTAGCTCAGCTGGGAGAGCGTCGCGTTCGCAATGCGAAGGTCGGGAGTTCGATCCTCCTCCTCTCCACCACTCGATTCCATGGCCCAGCGATTTCCCGAAAAAGACGCACTCGCGCAAGCGTTCTTCGAACTCTCGCTCGCGACCGGCGTGCTGCGCTTCGGCGAGTTCAAGACGAAGGCCGGGCGGCTCTCGCCCTACTTCTTCAACGCCGGCCTGTTCGACGACGGCCACAAGCTCGGTCGCCTCGCCGAGTTCTACGCGCGCCGGCTGATCGAGAACGGGTTGGCGTTCGACATGCTGTTCGGCCCGGCCTACAAGGGCATCGCGCTGGCCGCCGCGGTCTCGGTCGAGTTGGCCCGGCACGGCCACAACAAGCCGTTCGTCTACAACCGCAAGGAAGCCAAGGACCACGGCGAGGGCGGCGTGCTTGTCGGTGCCCCGCTGAAGGGCCGCGTGCTGATCATCGACGACGTGATCTCGGCCGGCACCTCGGTGCGCGAATCGGTCGCGATGATCCGCGCGGCCGGCGCCGAGCCGGTCGGCGTGGTCGTCGCGCTCGATCGTCAGGAGCGCGCGACCGACGACGGCGCCGAGCGCCTGTCGGCCGTCGATTTCGTGAGGCGCGAACTCGGGCTCGAGGTCGTCGCGATCGCGACGTTGTCGAATCTGCTCGACTACCTGCGCTCGCGCCCCGAGGCGAGCTTCGAGCCGCATCTCGCGGCCGTGCAGGCCTACCGCGCCCGCTACGGAACGATCGCCGCCGACGCCGCCTGAGAACCTGTGAGCATTTGCAACGACGAGTGGGCCTGCTTTGGGGCCTCACCAAGGGCCACGAAGGGGCCCTTTCAGGGCCCATGGCCGGGGTGCCCAAGGGCGCTGGGCGGTGTTGCGCCGCTTGCCCAGGCATGAGCCTGGGCGGCGCGACGCGCCTACCCCAGCGCCCTTGGCCACC
>DATMIN010000392.1:0-2509 GCA_035554275.1 Burkholderiaceae bacterium | reverse complement strand
CTCGATCGAGCGCCATCCGCTGACCCGCGATGACATGGCCACCGCGCACCGCGTCTCGCCGGTGCCCGAGCTGGCCGAGGCGCTGCAGCGCGCGTGGCCGCCGCTGACGCACAACCTGCATCGGCTGTCGTTCGACGCCGGGCGCATGCAGCTGCTGCTCGCGCTCGGCGACGTGCAGGCGTGGCTGCCCGAGATCGTCGCGTCGGTCGACGCGTTTGATCTCGATGGCTTCGCGCCGGCGAGCAATGCGCGCATGTGGGACGCGCGCGTCGCCAAGGCGCTCGGCCGCCTCGCCGCGCCGGGCGCGACCTTGGCCACCTGGAGCGCTGCTAGCGCGCTGCGCGCGCAGCTGACGAGCGCCGGTTTCGAGACCCGGCTCGGGGCCGGCACCGGCGGCAAGCGCGACATCACGCTGGCGCGCTACGCGCCGCCGTTCGCGCCGCGCCGTTCGAGCGCACGCGTGCCGGTGCGCCCAACCGTCGAGCGGCATGCGCTGATCGTCGGCGGCGGCCTTGCCGGTTGCGCCGTCGCGGGCGCGCTCGCCGAGCACGGCTGGCGCAGCACTCTGTTCGAGCGCCAGGCGCAGATCGCGAGCGAAGCGTCGGGCAACCCGGCCGGCCTGTTCCACGGCATCGTCGCGGCGCCCGACAGCGTGCACGCGCGGCTGCATCGCAGCGCCGCGTTCGCCGCACGCGACGCGGTGCAGATCGCGGTCGCGCAGCACGGTGCTGCCGGCGCCACGCAGGGCCTGCTGCGGCTCGAGACCACGCTCGACGGGCCGCGCATGCGCTCGATGCTGGCCGCGCTCGGCCTGCCGCCCGACTACGTGCAGGCGCTCGATGCGGCCGAAGCGAGCGCGTGTGCCGGGATCGAGCTGCGACACCCGGCGTGGTTCTACCCGGGTGGCGGCTGGGTGCATCCGGCGGCGCTGGCACGAGCGTCTCTCGAGCGCGCGCAGGGCCTGGTGACGTTGCGCGAACAGGTGGCGGTGGATGCGCTGCAGCGCGTCGACGGCGGCTGGCACCTGTGCGATGCGCAGGGCGACACGATCGCCGAAGCGCCGACGCTGATCCTCGCGAACGCCGGCGATGCGCTGCGGCTGCTCGGCGTGCGCGACTGGCCGATCGAACCGGTGCGCGGCCAGATCAGCCTGGCCGACGGGTCGCGCCTCGCGCTGCCGCGCGTGCCGGTGGCCGGCGCCGGCTACCTGCTGCCGGCGCTCGGCGCGCAGGCGCTGTTCGGCGCCACCGCGCAACGCGGCGATGCCGACGCGTCGGTGCGCCGCGCCGATCACGTGCTGAACCTGGCGCAACTCGAGCGCCTGATCGGCCGCCCCGCACCGCTCACGCCCGACGAGCTGACCGGGCGCACCGCCTGGCGCTGGAGCAGCGGCGACCGGCTGCCGCTGATCGGCGCGGTGCCCGACCCCGATGCGCGCGGCGCGCGCCTCGACCAGCCGCGCTTCGTGCCGCGGCTGCCCGGGCTGTTCTTGTTCAGTGCGCTCGGTTCGCGCGGCATCGCGTGGAGCGCGCTCGGCGCGCCGGTGCTGGCGGCGCTGGTGGCCGGTGCGCCGGTGCCGCTCGAGGCGAGCCTGCTCGATGCGATCGACCCGGCGCGCTTCGCGAGCCGGCGCGCGCGTCAGGCGGCGGGTAGATCCGCGGGTGGTTGAGGTGGGGTGCCGGTAATCGCCCGATGCATCTCGGCGTCGAGCGCCGGGTCAGGTCATGGCGCCGGGGGCTGCGCGTCGGCCGGCGCGTCGGAGGTGGCGGCCTCGGTGGCTTCGCCCTCGGGCATCGGGTCGCCCACCTTGCGGCCGGCCTTCTCCTTCAGCTTCTCTTCCTTCTTCTTCTTCTTCGCCAGCTCGCGCTGGCGCTTTTCGAACGAGTAATTTGGTTTGGCCATGGGCCGTCCTTCGTGTCGTGGCTGGGGCTGCGCATCGCGATGCGCCAGCCGCGAGGTTACGCGCTTTTCACCGCGCGGCGGCGCAGCGCGGCGGGCCCGGGCCTTAGAACGTCAATGTGCGCACACCCGCAGGCGTTGCAAGCAGACACAGATCGGCCTTCGCGCGCGCGAACAGCCCGACCGCGACGACGCCCGGCCACTGGTTGATCTCGCTCTCCAGCGCCACCGGGTCGTCGATGCGCAGCGCGCGCACGTCGATGATGTGGCCGCCGTTGTCGGTGACGCAGCCGGCGCGCAGCGCCGGCTCGCCGCCGAGCGCGCGCAGGCGCCGCGCGATCTGCGCCGCCGCCATCGGGATCACCTCGATCGGCAGCGCAATGCGGCCGAGCCGCGCGACCAGCTTCGACTCGTCGGCGATGCAGACGAAGCGCGCCGCGAGGTCGGCGACGATCTTCTCGCGCGTCAACGCCGCGCCGCCGCCCTTGATCATGTGGCCGGCGTGATCGATCTCGTCGGCGCCGTCGATGTAGACCGCCAGCTGCTCGACCTGGTTCGCATCGAGCACCTCGATGCCGTGCGCGCGCAGCCGCTCGGTGCTGTGCTGCGA
>DATMIN010000391.1:0-3426 GCA_035554275.1 Burkholderiaceae bacterium | reverse complement strand
CTGCCGCTGCGCTCGCGCGCCGCGCCGGGCGGCCTCGAACACGAGCCGCTGCGCTTCGATGCGACGCGGCTGCTCGCCGATCGCGCGGTCGACGCGCTGCTGTGGATCGCGAGCTTCGGCACCGAGCCGGCGCTGCCGTCGACCACGCTGCCGCGCGTCGTGATCGGCCACCCGACGCACGCGAGCGCGGCGAGCGATGGCAGCAGCATCTTCATCCCGGTTTCGACGCCGGGCATCGGCTCGAGCGGCCACCTGCTGCGCGCCGACGGCTCGGTGATGTTGCCGCTGCGCGCGCTGCACGACGACGCCTTGCCGACGGTCGCCGACGTGCTGCGCCGGATCACGCAGGCGCTGCTCGGAGCGGCGCCATGAGCACGTCGCTGCGTCTGCGCGGCGGCCGCGTCATCGATCCGACGAACGAGATCGATGCGGTGCAGGATGTCGTGATCCGCGACGGCCGCATCGCCGCACCGTCGCCCGACGACGCGGCGCTCGAACAGGTCGACGTCTCGGGCTGCGTCGTGATGGCCGGCGGCATCGACATGCACACGCACATCGGTGGCGGCAAGGTCAATCTCGCGCGACTGCTGCTGCCCGAGTCGCATCGGCTGGGGGCGAACCCGATGGCGCTGCCGGCGAATCCGCTCGAGCTCGCGTCGTGCGGCGGCTGCGCGCCGGGCACGCTCGCGACCGGCTACCGCTACGTCGAGATGGGCTACACCGCGGCGTTCGAGCCGGCGATGATGGCCTGCAACGCGCGCCACACGCACATGGAGATGGGCGACACGCCGATCCTCGACCACGGCGCGTACGTGATGCTCGGCAACGACGAGCTGTTCCTCGAGATGCTGGCGCGCGGCGAAGACCCGCAGCGCATCCGCGACTACGTCGGCTGGACGATCAACGCCGCGAAGGCGATGGGCGTGAAGGTCGTGAACCCGGGCGGCATCTCGGCGTTCAAGTTCAACCAGCGCAAGCTCGACGTCGACGAATCGCACGTGCACTGGCAGACGGTGACGCCGCGGCGCATCCTGCACACGCTCGCGCTCGCGCTGCGCGAGCTCGGCGTGCCGCACCCGCTGCACGTGCACGGCAGCAACCTCGGCGTGGCCGGCAACATCGCGTCGACGCTCGAGACGATCGCCGCGCTCGAAGGCCTGCCCGCGCACCTGACGCACGTGCAGTTCCACGCCTACGGCACCGAGGGGCCGAAGAAGTTCTCGTCGGCCGCGCTGCAGCTCGCCGAGGCGGTGAACGCGCACCCGAACATCAGCATCGACGTTGGCCAGATCATGTTCGGCCAGACCGTCACCGCGTCGGGCGACACGATGCGCCAGCACGCGCAGTCGGGGTTGGCCTCTCCGCGCAAGTGGATCGGCGCCGACATCGAATGCGAGGCCGGCTGCGGGGTCGTGCCGTTCCGCTACCGCGACCAGAACTTCGTCAACGCGCTGCAGTGGGCGATCGGGCTGGAGATCTTCCTGCTCGTCGATGACCCGTGGCGCGTGGTGCTGACCACCGACCACCCGAACGGCGGCCCGTTCACGAGCTACCCGCACCTGATCCGATTGTTGTGCGACCGCAGCTTCCGCGCCGAGCAGCTCGCGAAGCTGCACCCCGATGTCGCGGCGAACGCGGCGCTGAAGGAAATCACGCGCGAGCTGTCGCTGTATGAGATCGCGATCATGACGCGCGCCGCGCCGGCGAAGCTGCTTGGCCTGACCGACCGCGGCCACCTCGGCGCCGGGGCCGCCGCCGACATCGCGGTCTACCGCGATCAACCCGACCGCGAGGCGATGTTCACGACGCCGACGCACGTGTTCAAGGGCGGCCTGCTCGTCGCGCGCGGCGGCCGCATCACCGCGGTGCCGCACGGCGGCACGCACTTCGTCGCGCCCGAGTTCGATCGCGGCATCGAGACCGTCTTGCGCCAGCACCACGACCGCCACGGCCTCGTCAACATCGACCTGCTACCGATCGGCCACGACGAGCTGTGCAGTTGCTGCAACCACGGCGGCCGGCTGCTGCCGGCGGCGTGTTTCGAAACCGCGCGATGAGCGACGGCGTGAGCGACAAACCTGCGCGCACGATCAACGGCGTCGTCATCGACGCTACCTTCGCCGAGGCGTTCCCGATGAAGGCGACGCGCCTGATCATCACCGCGCACGACATGACGTGGGCGCGCCACGCCGCGGTCAGCGCGACCGGCTTCGCGACCTCGGTGATCGCCTGCGGCTGCGAGGCCGGCATCGAGCGCGAGCTGTCGAGCGACGAAACGCCCGATGGGCGCCCCGGCTTGTCGGTGCTGATCTTCGCGGTCTCGGGCAAGGAGCTGGCGAAGCAGGTCGAGCGTCGTGTCGGCCAGTGCGTGCTGACGTGCCCGACGACCGCGGTCTTCGCGGGCATCTCGGAGGGCGAGGCGATCGCCCTCGGCAAGAACCTGCGCTTCTTCGGCGACGGCTGGCAGGGCTCGAAGGTGATCGGCGGCGTGCGCTATTGGCGCGTGCCGGTGATGGACGGCGAGTTCGTCGCGCAGGAGACGACCGCGGTGACGAAGGCGGTCGGCGGCGGCAACCTGCTGATGCTCGCGGCCGACACCGATGCCGCGCTCGCCGCCGCAAGTGCCGCGGTGCGCGCGATGCAGCGGATGCCGAACGTGATCATGCCGTTCCCCGGCGGCGTGGTGCGCTCGGGCTCGAAGGTCGGCAGCAAGTACGCGACGCTGAGCGCCTCGACCAACGACGCGTTCTGCCCCGGCCTGATGGGGCTGGCGCCGGCCAGCGAGATCACGCCCGACGTGCGCTGCGTGCTCGAGATCGTGATCGACGGGCTCACGCAGGCCGACGTGGCCGCGGCGATGCGCGCCGGCCTCGACGCCTGCCTCGCGATCGGCACGGCCGGCGGCATGCGCAGGCTCTCCGCCGGCAACTATGGCGGCAAGCTCGGGCCGTTCCACTTTCACCTGCACCAGCTGCTCGACGAGCCCGCGGGGAGCGCGTCGTGAGCCGCATCACGCTGACCCTGAAGGCCGCGCCGGCGCTGCGCGTCGATCTGCGCGGCGTGCTGCCGGCGGCGCTCGCGGCGTTGTCGGTGGCCGAGATCGAGCGCGTCGGCGTGACGCACGGCAACCAGACGATCGCGCTCGCCGAGCTGTTCGGGGTCGCGCTCGACGGCGAGGCTGCGGCCGACGGCGCCGACGAGCTGCGCCTGGTCGGCGACTGCGCGCGCGTCGACCGCATCAGCTGGCAGCTCGCGGCCGGCCGCGTCGTCGTCGACGGCGCGGCCGGCGACTACGTCGGCGCCTGCATGAGCGGCGGCGAGGTCCGCGTGCACGGCCACGCCGGCGTGCTCGCCGCGTGCGAGATGGCGGGCGGGCGGATCGAGATCGACGGCGATGTCGGCGACCACGCAGCGAGCACGCTGCCC
>DATMIN010000390.1:0-5599 GCA_035554275.1 Burkholderiaceae bacterium | reverse complement strand
GCTGCGCAGCGTGCTGCAGGACGGCGGCGAGCGCCACCGCGAGTCGTACCGGCGCCGCGTGAAGGCGCGCGCGCTGGCGCGCGGCGGCCAGTCGCAGGCGGCGACGCGCCTGCAGCAGGGGCGCCTCGGGCTCTTGCTGGTGCGCTGGTCGACGGCGCTGTACCGCTGGCGCCTCGCGGCCGTCAGCGCCGCTGCGCGCGGCGACGCGCTCGGCCGCGTGCTGCTCGGCCTGGGCCCGACGTTCCACTGGAGCGGCCTGCTCGGCGCGGCCCTGCAGCTCACGGTGACGTGGACGCTGGTTGCGCTGCTGCTGATCGGCACGACCCGCAGCGCGCGCGGCGCGCTGATTGGGCCGATGACCGGCACCGCGCTCGTCTACGTGCTGTTCGCCGGCCTCACCGCGTGCCGCGCGCTGCACACGACGCGGCGCGAGCAGGCGCTGCTGGCGCTGCTGCCGGGGTTGCCGGCAGCGCCGACCCTGAACCGGCGCCTCGCGGCGCGCCTGCTCGGCGGCTTCTTCGCCTGGTGGCTCGTCGGGTTCGCGGCCGCGCTCGGGCTGCCGCCGGCGGGCAGCACCGGCCAGGCGTGGGCGCTGACGTTCTCGTTCGCGTCGCTGCCGTTTGCGGCGCTGCTGTGCCGCGACTGGTCGGCGCTGCGCGCGCCCTCGCCGTTCAGCGGCTTCGCGCCGCTGTTCGGTACCGCGCTGCTCGCCGCGCCCGCGATCGCGCTGCAGCAGTTCGGCGGCGCGCGCCTGGAGGTCTGCTGTGCCGTCTTCGCCGGGGCCGCGCTGGCGCTGCTCGCGTGGCGTGCTCGCCGGCTCGGCACCTGGCCCGGCGCGCTGCCGGCCGGGCGCACCGCCTACAGCGGCAGCTCGGTGAAGTAGCGCCCGCCGTGGAAGATCAGCGGCTGCGCGCCGGGTTGCCACCGGCAGCGCTCGACCTCGCCGACGAAGATCACGTGGTCGCCCTCTTCGTAGCGGCTGCGGTTGAAGCACTCGAACACCGCGACCGCGCCGTCGAGGATCGGCGCGCCGCCCGCGCCTTCGGCATAGGCCAGGCCCTCGAAGCGGTCGATCGCCTTGCTCGCGAAGCGCTCGGCCAGCGCGTGCTGGCCGGCGGCGAGGATGTTGACCGCGTAGTGCGAGCCCTGCGCGAACGCCGGCATCGAGCCGGCGCTGCGCGCCAGGCTCCACAGCACCAGCGGCGGCGCGAGCGAGACCGAGTTGAACGAGTTCGCCGTCAGGCCCACCGGCGCGCCGTCGGCCTGGCGCGCGGTGACGATCGTGACGCCGGTGGCGAACATGCCGAGTGCGGCGCGGAAGTCGTCGGCCGAGAAGCTCGGCGCGAGGGCGCGGGGCGAGGAATCCATCGCCGCATTGTCCGGGATTCGCGTACTCGCCCGCCGCTAGACTGCGTGATATGGAGCCGCTCGGCCGCCACCTGCTGGGCCACGCGTTCAACAACGCGTTGGCCAACCAGCGCCTGCTCGGTGCGTGTGCGCGGTTGAGCGCGGCCGATCACCGCGGCCAGGCGCACGCGATGCTGTCGGGCACGCCGGTCGCGCCGCCGCAGCTCGACGAGTTCTTCTGCGTCTTCGATGCGCCGCGGCGCGCCGCCGAGCTGCGCGCCATGGGCCTCGACGAGGCCGCGATCTGGGGCACGGGCTGAGCGGGGCGCGCGGGGCGCTCGGCGACAATCGCGGCATGACGACGCCGCCCGCGCTGGAACCGCACCCCGCCTCGGCCGACGAGCTGGCCGCGATCACGCTCGCGCAGTGGCAGGCGGTGCTCGCCGCCGAAGCGCACGACGCCGCGGCGTGGATGGCCGCGGCGGCGAAGCTCGGCCACGCCGACGCGCAGGCCGTGCTCGGCCAGTGGTGCCTCGACGGCCACGGCACCGGGCGCGACGCGAGCGAGGCGCTGCACTGGTTCCTGTGCGCCGCGCAGCGCGGCCACGCGATGGGCATGAACATGGCCGGCCGTTGCCACGAGCAGGGCTGGGGCACGCCGGCCGATGCCGCGAAAGCGGCGCACTGGTACCGGCTCGCCGCGGCGCAGGCGCTGCCCGAGGCGCGCTACAACCTCGCGAACCTGCTCGTGGCCGGCACCGGCGTTGCGCGCGATCACGCGCAGGCGTTCGAGCTTTATCGCCTAGCCGCCGAGCAAGGCTACGTGAAGGCGTACGCGAAGCTCGGCCGCTTCTTCGAGGACGGCCTCGTCGTCGCGCGCGACGAGGCGCAGGCGTTCGAGTGGTACCGGCGCGGCGCCGAGGGCGGCGACTTCCGCGGCCAGTTCTGCTACGCCGGGCTGCTCGCCGCGCGCGGCCGCGAGGCCGAGGCGCTGCACTGGCTCGCGCAGGTGCCCGAGACCGCGACGCCGCGCTACCTGCGCGACGCCGGCGCGCGGCTGCTCGAATCGGCGCGGCCGGCAATCCGCGCACTCGGCGAGCGCATGCGCGAGCGCGGCCTGGCCACCGCCGGTGGCTGAGACGGACGCGGCGCGCGCCACCGCCTCGCCGGCGCCGCGCGGCGGCCTCGGCGCGTGGTGGCGGCTGGCGGTCGTCACCGCGCTCGGCTTCGCGTCGGGCCTGCCGCTCGCGCTGACCGGCCAGGCGATGCAGGCCTGGCTCACGATCTCGGGCGTCGACATCGCGACGATCGGCTTCTTGAGCCTGGTCGGCCT
Source organism: Burkholderiaceae bacterium (assembly GCA_035554275.1). GTDB lineage: Bacteria > Pseudomonadota > Gammaproteobacteria > Burkholderiales > Burkholderiaceae_C > LMDS01. The sequence continues at coordinate 2,919 of DATMIN010000390.1, read as the reverse complement.
GCCGTACACCTTCAAGTTCCTGTGGGCGCCGCTGATGGACCGCTTCGAGCTGCCGTGGCTCGGCCGGCGCCGCGGCTGGCTGGTGCTGACGCAGCTGCTGCTGGCCGGCGCGCTGCTGTGGATGGCCGCGACCTCGCCGACCGAGGCGACGCGCGCGTTCGCGCTGCTCGCGGTGCTGGTCGCGTTCCTCTCGGCGTCGCAGGACATCGTGATCGACGCCTACCGCACCAACCTGCTGCCGCCGGCCGAGCGCGGCCTCGGCTCGTCGTCGCTGGTGCTCGGCTACCGGCTGGCGATGATCCTGTCGGGCGGCGTCGCGTTCATCTGGGTCGACCCGGCGCAGGGCGCGTCGGCCTGGACCTGGCCCGAGGTCTACCGCTTCATGGCCGCGCTGATGGTCGGCGCGGCCGTGCTGTCGGCGTTCGTCGTGCCGCGCCTGGTGATCGCCGCGCCGCCGCAGAGCGTGGCGCGGCGCGATTTGCTCGGCTTCGTCGCGGTGCTGGCGGCGGTCGCGCTCGGCGTGGCGCTGAGCAACCGCTTCGCGCGCCCGATCGCCGACGCGCTGCTCGGCGGCGCGCTCGCGCACACGTCGCTGACGCCGGCGCTGCGCGGCAAGTGGATCGACCTCGCCGCGCTGCTGCTCGGCATCGCGTTCACGCTGCCGCTGGCGGCGTGGGCGGCGCGCGCGGCGCGCTTCGAGACGCTGCTCGGCGGCCTGGCGAGCTATTTCGCGCAGCCCGGCGCCGGCGCGTTCCTCGCGTTCGTCGTGCTCTACAAGCTCGGCGACGCGTTTTCGCTGTCGCTGGTCACGCCGTTCCTGCTGCAGGCGATGCACTTCAGCATCGCCGAGGTCGGCGTCGTCAACAAGGTGATCGGGCTGTGGCTGACGATCGGCGGCGCGCTGCTCGGCGGCGCGCTGATGCTGCGCCTGGGCCTGTGGCGCGCGCTGATGTACTTCGGCATCTTCCAGATGCTGGGCGTGCTGACGTTCTGGTGGCTCGCGGTCAACGGCCGCGGCGCGCTGCCGGGGCTGACGATCCCGGCGTTCGACTGGGGCTTCGTGCGGCTCGCGCAAGCCACCCCGGTCGACGGCGGGCTGCTGTTCGCGGTCGCGGCCGAGAACCTCTCGGGCGGCATGGGCACGGCGGCGTTCCTCGCGTTCCTGATGAGCCTGTGCAACCAGCGCTTCACCGCGACGCAGTTCGCGCTGCTGAGCGCGTTCGCGTCGGTCGGGCGGGTCTGGGTCGGCCCGCTCGCCGGCGTGCTGGCCGAGTCGATCGGCTGGCCGGCGTTCTTCATCGTCTCGACGCTGATGGCGCTGCCGGCCCTCGTGATGCTGTGGGTGATGCGCTCGACGGTGCGCGCGCTGGAATACGATCCGGCCGCGCCGCCGAAGGACGATTGAATCGGCGCCGCGCGCCACCACCTTGCACCCGATGATCGACGCTCATGCGCTTCACACCCGGCACTGCCGCTGCCACCGGCCGGGCCGCCGCCGGTTCACGGCCGCGCTGCTCGGCGGCGGCGCGGCGCTCGCGTGGCCGGCGTGGGCGCGCGAGGGTGTCGATGTCGGGCCGCGCTCGAGCTTCAGCCAGCTGATCTCGGCCGACGACATCGAGAAGGCGGCGCAGCAGCAGTACGTGCAGCTGCTGCGCGAGGCCGATTCGAAAGGCCAGATCGCCGGCCCCGGCGACCCGCAGCTGGTGCGGCTGCGCGCGATCGCGCAGCGCCTGATCCCGTTCAGCTACGAATGGAACGAGCGCGCGCGCCAGTGGCGCTGGGAGGTCAACCTGATCAAGAGCCCGCAGGTCAACGCGTTCTGCATGCCGGGCGGCAAGATCGCGTTCTTCTCGGGCATCCTCGACAAGCTCAAGCTCAGCGACGACGAGGTCGCGATGGTGATGGGCCACGAGATCACGCACGCGCTGCGCGAGCACGCGCGCGAGCGCATCGGCAAGACGCAGGTGACGCGCAGCGCGATCGAGATCGGCGCAGCGATCTTCGGCCTGGGCAACGGCGGCCGCTACCTCGCCAACATGAGCGGTCAGCTGCTGACCTTGCAGTTCGGGCGCCAGGACGAATCCGAGGCCGACCTCGTCGGCATGGAGCTCGCCGCACGCGCCGGCTACGACCCGCACGCCGGCGTCACGCTGTGGCAGAAGATGGCCGCGCTCAGCAAGAGCGCGCCGCCGCAATGGCTCTCGACGCACCCGTCGGGGCCGACGCGCATCCGCGACATCGAGGCCAGCCTGCCGAAGGTCGAGCCGCTGTACGCGCGCGCGGCGCGGCCGGCGCAGCGCTTCGGGCCGCCGGGCTGAGGCCGCGGCGGCGCGCGCTCACCAGCGCGCGGGCAGGGTGCGCATGACCGTGATTGCGTGCTCGTGCGGGCGCACGTAGCCGCCGCCTTCGAGATCCTTCATCAGCCGGCTCACCATCTCGCGCGAGCAGCCGAGCCGGGCCGCCATCTCGCGGTGCGTCGGCCGCTCGGCGATCAGCCGGGTGCCGTCGGGCTGCGGCGCGGCGAGTTCGTTGAGCAGCAGCACGAGGCGGCCGTAGACGTCGTTGAGCGCGAGTTGCTTCGCGTTCAGCGTGGCGACGCGCGCGCGCCGGATCACCTTGGCGAGCAGATCGAACGCGAACTCGGGGTTCTCGGCGATGTGCTGTTGCAGGCTCGGGCGCGTCACCACGGCGCACTCGCAGGCCTCGAGCGTCACGACCGTGGCCGAGCGGGCGCCGCCGTCCAGGCTCATTTCGCCGAGGTACTCGCCGGCGCCGTAGGTGCCGTAGGTGATCTCGCGGTCCTTGTCGTCGCTGCCGAACACGCGCACCCGGCCCGACAGGATGACGAACAGCGTGTCGCCCTGGTCGCCCTCCTGGATCAGCCGGTGGCCCTTGCGGAAGCGCCGGCGCTCGCCGCGC
>DATMIN010000389.1:0-41348 GCA_035554275.1 Burkholderiaceae bacterium | reverse complement strand
CCTGCAGGGTCTTGCCGGCCTGCTGCGCAGCGGTTTGCAGCGCGCTCACGGTGGCCGGCGACGCGCTCGCCAGGCTCGGCATGGTCGTGCCTGCCGGAACACCCGTGCCGAGCGCATCGACGCCGGCGCCACCTTGACCGCCGAACGTCGCGCCCGTGCCCGAGCCGAAGTCATAGCCGCCGCCGAACTGCGTCGCACCGCCGGCCGCGGTCGCGCCGTCGCCGGCGCCGAGCGCGCCGCCCGCGGTCGCGATGTTGTTTCCGGTGCCGAGCGCGGCGTCGGCGGCGAGATCCATGCCGCTCAGGCCACCGGCGCCGGTGCCGCCGCCCGCCGCGCCGCCGGCGCCAGCGGCGCCGCCGAGCGCCGCAGCACCGAACGCAGCGCCAGCGACAGCAGCGGCGCCTTTCGCCATCTGGCGACCGCCATCGACCCAATCGCTCGCGACGTACTGGTTCGTCGCGCCCACCGGCGTCGCGCTCGTGCCGTCGGCGCTCACCTTGTAGATGCCGAACCCCTGGTCCTTCTCGCCGTTGCCGCCTGGGGTATCGAAGCCGTTGCCGCTGATGTACGTCGCGCCGGGTTCTGCCTGGATGCCGAACTGCGCGAGTTGATCGGCCGGAATGACCGAGAGATTGCTCCCCTGAAAGCCGTAGGTCGCGTCGGACATTTTGCCGTCGGGGTTCCACGTGGCCTGCTGGCCGCCGCCCTCGCCGCCCCCGTCCGTGTACGAGTACGAGCCGGTGCCGAGCGAGGCCGGCGCGTTGTACGTCAGGCCGGTCAACGGGTTCAGCGTGCTCGCGAGCGCCTGGCCGTTCAGGACCGTGCGGCCGTCAGCGCCGGCGCCCTGCGCGGCCTGCGCAGCCGCTACCTTGGTCTGGTCGTACCAAGTGAAGATGCCTGCCGGCGCCGATTGCAGCACCGGATCGGTCTGCTGCTGCGCTGCGATTGCGTAGTCCCACGCCATGTTCTAGCTCCCGGTGTTGCAACGCGGGCGGCATGCGCGCGGTTCAAATACCGTATCGGTGTTCGCTTGAAAAGCAACCGGCTCAGGGCGGCCAGTTGATGCTGTCGGGGTCGTCGCTCGCGTCGATCTGCTGGCGCAGCGCGTCGGCCGCATCGAACAGCCCTTGAACCTGCGCGCCCATCTCGAGCGCCGCGGTTTCGAGTTGTTCCACGGTGAACAACTGCCGCGCGTTGCTGGCGAGCGTGTAGCGCGCGGCGTCGGGATAGCCGCGCGCCACTGCGATGCGCGTCAGCGCGATCACCTTGTTCAAGTTGTCCTGCGAGGCGAGGTCGGCGTCGAACGCCCCGAGGCTTGTCTGCTTCGGCGCGGCGATGCGCGCGTCGCGCTCGGCCTTGATCGCAGCCCATCGCTCAAGCCGGCGCCGCGCCAGGTCGCGAGCGTCTATCCATGCGAACGCGGCGTTGCTCCATCCCGCATCTTCTGGGCGCACACGCTTGGCGGCCGCCTGTTCCGGCGTGTAGGCCATGAGCGCGCCGTCAAGGAAGTAATGCGTTTCTGGCGTGGCATCGTCGTGCAGGTCGAGCACTTCGCCATCGCCGGCCTGCGCCTCGAGTTGGTCGGGGTCGCACTCCACCGAGCGCAGGATTTCGCCCGTGGCCGCGCTGCCGATGACGTAGCGGTTCATCGCTTGCTCTCTGTCAACACGTAGGTGAACGGGACGATCTCATGAGCGTGGTTCGTCGCACCGCCCGACGTGTCGCTGTTGATCTCCAACGTGTAGGTGCAGGCGACGCCCGCGCCGGGTGAATCCAGCACGATCGGAGCCGTCAGGAACCGCGTGGACGTGCCCGAGGAAACCGCGTTGCTGGTGGCGAGCGACCAGATAGTCGTGCCGTTGCGCTTGACGCTGAATGTGACCGTCAGCACGTCGAAGTTGTCGGTTGTCGAGCACTCGGCGAGCAGGTAGCTGTTGACCCACCATTGCGACTGCGATGACAGCCCGTTCGGCGACAGGAAGATCGCCACCTTGCCGGCACCGGACGCCGACGTGGTGATCGAGCCAATCGTCTGCGTTGTCGTGCGGTTATTGGTGCTGGTGGTGCTGCGCGCCACGCGCGCGGCCGATCCGCTGACCGACGTGGTGACTGCGTTCGGCGCGAGCTTGTCGGTCGCCACGGCGCTGGTCTGGATGTTCCCGTTCGCGACGATTTGACCATTGAAGGTCATCGTGGTCCCGTTGTAGCTGATGTTCGTCGTCGAGTTGCCGATCGCGAACGTGCCGTCGGCGTTGATGACGGCGCCTGCGCCGGTCATCGTCGAGCCGCTGCGCACCGGTGACGACCCCACCGACAGCGTTCCGGCGAAGGTGCCAGTCGCCGCGTTCAGGGCGTTCGCGGTGATGTTCCCGCGCGCCGTGATGTTGTAGAACTCGGCCGAGCCGTCGTCGTTCAGGCGCCAGCCCGAGGTCAGCGGCACATAGCCCGCCGTCCGCATGTCGTGCAGGTTGATGTTGACGCCGCCGATCGTCCCCGAGCCGGCGTAGATCGTGCCGGTGTAGGTTGCGCCGCGGATCGCGATGTTGCTGAACTCGGCGAACCCGTTGGGCTGAATCTGCCAGCCAGCCGAGCCAGGCGTGTAGACCGTGCTGCGCAGGTTGCCGCCGACCTCGCCGGTGCCGACGCTGAGTTTGATCGCCGACAGGTTCGCGACGCGCGCATCGTCGATCGCTGCGAGCGCGATCAGTGTGCGCTCGATCGCGAGCGCTGCGATGGCGCCGTCGCCTGCGACGATGGTGTTGACCGCCAACTTCGTCGGCTTGCGGCGCACATCAGCCTTGCTGAAATACCAGATATCGGGGCCGTTGGGCGGCTGCGTGATGCTCAACCAGATTCGGACGAACCTCGTCGGGCCATCAACCGTGTAGCTGGCGTCTCGGCCCACTTGAACGCCGGTCGAGCCCGCCGGGAACGAAATCGCCGCGGTGAAGCTGTTGACGGTCACGCCGTCGGCGTTGAAGCCTTGGAATCCGAAGGCGAACCCGTGTGGAGCCGGACTGCTGCCAGGGACTGCCTCGATGTTGAAGACGAACTCATCGCCAGTCTTGACGGCGAACTTCTGACCGAAGAACGTGTCCCGGCCGGTGATGCGCAGGCCGTAGCCGCCCCAAAACGGCAAGCCCGCTGGGTCGAAATTGTCGACGACCGCCGCATCGGCACCGCCCCAACCGCTCGCAAGCTGCGCACCACCGCTGGGATTGGTCACGAGGTTGGAAAAGTCCATCGCCGCCAGGTTGCGCGCTTCGATGATTAGCGCGCCAAGGTCGGCATTGCCGATCTGGCCGACGGTGGCGACCACGCCGTTCGTGCCGCCAGCGGGCGCGATCGACTCCACGCCGTCGACGGTCTGCCACTTCGCCCACAGGTGCCAGCGGATCGACAGGTCGCTCGGCAGCGCGGCCAGGGTCAGGCCGCCGGGCGCCTCGAACACGCGCACCGCGTCGCCGAACGTCGGCAGCGTCGCGTCGCTCGAAGCCTTCTTCGCGGCGTAGAGGTTCGTCTGCCCGTGCCCATGGCCTTGCGTGTACGCCGGCGCGTCCCACTCGACGAACACGTTTCCGAAGCCGCCGAGGATCGACAGGCCGGTGACGCTCGGCGGCGGCGTGAGGTCGGCGTCGCCCCCTGTCGTCGGCCCCGCCACCGGAACACCGGCGTCGTCGAGCAACCCAATCTCGATCGCGCTGCGTCGCGTCAGCGCCGCGCCCGAGCCGTCGCCGCGCGTGCCGAGCAGCGTCTGAATCGCCTCGCGCATCCGCGTGAACGGGTTGCGGATGCGCGCATCGACGCCCTGGTCGATCGCCGGAACGTCGAACTCAGACACGCTTGAAGTCGTCCATGTCGGTGACGAGCATCACGCTCTGCACGTCGCCCACGCCGCTCCACACTTCGACCTGCCAATCCTCGGCGGTGAACCCGCCCGGCAGTGTGAACGGAAGGCCGTTCGTCACCGTGCGCGTGCGTTTCAGCGCGCCGTCGGCGTAGACCTTGACCGTGATCGGGTAGGCGTCCGCGATGACCTTGCACCACGCGAAGTTGCGCGGCCCGGTCTGGTGGAACACCTTGCTCGTGAACTTCGCGGTCAGCAGCGCCGCGCCGGCGTCGAAGCGCCGCACGTTGCCGCCCTCGAGGACGAACAGCGCGCCGGCGAGATCGTCGAACCAGCAGGCCGTCCACCCGCTCGACAGCCACCAGATGCCATCGGCCGGGTGCAGCGGGTCGAACATGAACGCCTTGCGGCCGGTGCCGTCGTCGTAGCTCGCCATGTAGAAGCGGCCCCACCGCGACGCAATGATCGTGGACGGGCGCAGCAGCTTCCACTGGCGCGGCGTCAGGATGCCCTCGGTCACGAGCGTGGACGAGCCCGAGTAGGCGAGCCCGTCGTTCGACGGCCAGGCGACGCCGTGCTTGAACTCGACCACGCCGCGCGCGCTGGCGCATGGCGCCGAGTTGATGAAAGGTTGTTCGGCCATCGACTCGGGCAGTTGACCCTGCAGCAGCACCGGCGCGCCGGTTGTGAGCACGAGCAGGTTCTGCTCCCACTTCGCGAGCGCGATCGGCGTGTCGACGAGCGGGAAGTCGTATTTCGCGGGCCAGCCGTAGATCTCGCCCGGCTCGCAGAACAGGATGCTCTTTCCGCTGATGCCGGTGGCCATCTGGTTCCACAGCGCGATGAGGCCGTGCAGGTCGGCCGGCGGCGGGCGCAGGCCAACGGTCGGCAGCGCGTCCTGCAGCGCGCGCGCATCGTCGGTGGTGGAGGTCGAGCCGATCGCAATCTCGCGCAGGAACAGGAGCGCCGACGAGTTCGTGGTGCCGGGCTGCGTGCGGTAGATGCGGCGCGCCGTGATGCCGTAGTTCCCCGCCGGCGCAGCCTCGAGTGCCGACAGCGCGACGATCGAGCCGCCGTGGCAGTTCAGCGCCGTGCTCGGCGGGCTCGGCGCCGACTCCCACCCGAGATCGTTGATGAACGTGTGCACGTAGAAGCGGTCGCCCACGTCGGTGCCGGCGCCGTCGGTGGTCAGCGTGGCGATCAGTGGCGTCACCGGCGCGGGCACGCCAAGCTCGCGCATCGCCTGCGGGTACGGTGCGCCGCCGGTCAGGCCGATCACGTTGTCGGTCCACTTCGGCGTACCGCTGCCGGTCAGGTAGATGCGCTCGGTCGGATCGGCGCCGTCGAAACTGCGGATCGCGTGGACGATCGTGCTCCACGACAGCCAGTAGAGCGAATCGCTCGGCACGTCGCGGCCCATGCGGTAGATCGTGAGTTGCGGCGTGACCGAGGGCACGGTGGCCGTGGTCAGGCGGTCGTGCAGGGGGCGCAGCGCGCCGTAGCCCGGCTCGGCGTCGAGGACGCTGACGCCTACGCTCGGGTCAAGGAGCTTCGCGTTGGCAGCGTAGTTCGAGCCCGAGAAGCCCGCAAGGTTGATCGGTCGCATCCGCGCACCATCGCATCGAAGGCGCGGATTGCAACCGGATCAGGCGGGCGTCAACTGCGAAGGGCGCTTGCGCTTGAGCACGCGGTTCAGACCCTTCGGCGCGATGTTGACCGACACCCACGGGCCATTCGGCTTCATGTCGGTGCCGTCGACGCGGCCGCGCACGAGCGCGCCGTTGCGCAGGTACGTGACCGGCAGGCCGACCTTGAGGAACTTGGGCTTGGTCATGGCAGTCCTTTCAACGGTGAATCGGTCAGCGAGACGTGCTCGCGCTCGCACTGCTTGCCGGCGACGTAGGCGAGGTCAAGCGCAGCCGCGAACTCTCCCGCAGCAGCGTCAATGCGTCCGAGCACGTCGGCGAGCAGAGCGCCGGCAGGGTCGGCTGGCGCGCCGACGGCGACAGGCGCGGGATCTCGGGCGGCGGCGTCACGACGGGCGGCGGCGGCGACGGCGGCGTCATGCAGGCCGACAGCAGCAGCAGAGGCAGTAGTCGCAGCGCTGCGCGCGCGTGTGTTGAGGCGTTGGGCTTCATCGTTGGCTTCCTTCTGCTCGGTCAAGCGGCGCTTCGTCTCGGCGGCCGCCTCGGTGGTGGCCACCAGCGCGACGCGCGAGGCGTTGGCCCGTTCGATCGCCCATGCGTCTTTCACTTCCCGCGTCTCGTGCTGCGAGGTCGCGAGGCGGTGCGTCTGCACGCCACCCCACGCGGCCAGGCTCAAGCCCACCGCGGCGGCCGCGCCGATCAGGTAGCTCGTCGGGATCAGGCTCAGGGGGTTCACGGCACGCTGCCCTCGTTCTTGGGCGGCCGCATCGGCTCGACGTAGTGCGGCTTGCCGTTCTCCATCACCCAATTCGGGCGGCCGGGGATCGGCTTCGGCCCCGATGGCGGGGGGCGATTCGTCGGCACGCCGAGCGGGAAGCGTTCGGCGTCGGTCATGCCGGCACAGCCTCGTTCAGCGCGGCGTCGTGGTTTGCCGGCCAGTCCTTCGGGCGCTTCTTGCCGGGTTTCCAGCAGCGGATGTAGTAGGCACACGCGCCCCGCTCGTCGTCGAGCGCCGGCAAGTGGCGCGCGTCGGTGAACAGCAGCAGGCGCGCCACGCCGGCGGCGAGCACGTCGTCGTGTTCGAGCGAGCCGTGGATCGCCGGCACCGCGAAGTCGACGCCGCGCGCCTTGCACAGCGCGGCCAGCCAGTAGCGCGACGCCGGGTGTTTGAACACGCCGTTGACGCCGCCAAGCTCGAACTGCCAGAAGCCGCGCGCCGGCCCGTCGCCAAGCTGGCGGCGAAACTGGAACTGCGATTCCTGCAGGCCAATCGCGAACAGCATCACGCGCGCCTCGAGCGAGTCCATCGCGCGCGGCAGCAGCGATAGCGCACCGTCGATCGCGATCAGCGCCGCCGCAGGGATGATGGGCACGGCGCTCACCGGAAGCGCTCGAGTTCGGCCGCGCCCAGGTCGCCGTAGTCGCTTCGCACGGCGAGCGGCGGCCCGAAACGCCAGTCCGGGCGCGTCACGTGCAGCCACACGAGGTTCACGAGCAGCAGCACGGCCTGCCACCAGCCCACGCCGACCGTGAACACGTCGTAGAGCACCCACAGCACGAGCGCGAGTTGCACCAACTGCAGCACGACCGCCCACCACTTCGCGCTGCGCCAGTTGATGAGGCGCAGGCGGTCGGCCACGTTGACGAACACGAACAGCGACAGCGCGAGCGCGATGATCGTCAGCAGGTTCATGGTTGGCTCCCCGCGCCGAACCAGCGGCGCCGCAGTCCAGCGAAAAACAGAGGCACTTCCATGACGGCCGCGTTCAGCAGCGGATGGAACCCGATCGCGAGCGCGCAGGCGAATGCGTTGCGCGATAGCGGCTCTCCACCAAGGTAGCGCTGTGCCAGCCACGCGCCGAACAGGCTGCACGACAGCGACGCGGCTGCGAACACGATCGTCGCGCGCACGCGCGTCGTCGGCCCGGCGAAGCTCATGCCGATTGACGCCCCGACGAGCGACCAGAACAGCGGCCCCGGCTCGAGGCCGAAGGTGGCGAGGATGCCGGCGCCGGCAGCGGCGACGACCGCGCCGGCGGCGGCAGATGCAATTGGTTCGGTCACGACTGATGCTCGCTGGTCTGGGCGCGCTGGGCGCGATGAGATGGGGCACGCGAATTCATTTCATCGGAGGAAGTTGGAAGCCGATGGGCACCGGACCCCAGTCGTAGCCGGGCACCTTCCATTCGAGACGCGAACTCGGTGGCGCATCGACGATCACGTAGTACGGCTTGCCGGCGCGCATGTCGAGCGTGAGCGTCGCCTGCGCGGGCCTGCCGATCTGCGCGATCGTGCCGCTGCCCGACAAGCGCAGTAGCACCGGCCCGGGGATCGGCTGGTGCAGCCAACCTCGGCCGTTGACAAACCCAGTGCCCAGGCCGAGCGTGCGGCACGCGCCACCGGCCACCGCGCGCATGGCGTCTACTTCGGTGAACGCGGGCTTGTCCATCGCCGCCGCAGCGCCACAGAGCAGAGCGAGAGAGAGTACGAGTGCTTTCATTCCCCAAGCCTCCAAACAATTCCGTTGTTCAACGGGGAGCCAATTTCGTCGTCGTGGCAGTCAAAGGCGCCACCCGTGCCGTAGTAGCCGCCGTTGCGGCCGAGGCAGCGATCCATCACGATGTCGATGATGGTGCGGCCAAATCCGGCGAAATTTGGGTTGCGGCTGAACCCTTCCACACGGTCTGTGTGCAGCGAGACGCCTGCGGCCCGACCCGACGATGCGGGAAGATCACTGCTCAACCGTAGGTAGTCGAGGTCGTCGTTGTTGACAGCGGTGTGCATATTCACCGTCATGATCGGCAACGGGACCGGGAAGGCGCCACCGCAATGCGATGGAGTGGTATTGGTGTTCCAGTAGCTCATGTGGCTTATGTGATCCGGCGAGTCCAAATTCACACCGTCCCAGCACGTCGGGAAGCCCATGAAGAAGTTGATTGATGTGCACCCGGTGTACGAATCAGCCAGACCACCATTAGCAGGGTCAGTCCCGTGTACGGCTTTGAACGCAGCAACGGCGTCACGACCCTCTTGGCTCGTGGGTAGGTGCTTGGTGCGCGACACTGGCGTCCCGCCGGCGTAGCACTCGCTGTAGACCTGATCGGTGTTGTCGGCCTCGGTCGCCGCGTTAGGATTCCCGATAATCATCCGGTGGCCGATAGGAAACCACTGCCCGGCCGACCAATCAAACGCGGTTTTGTAGTAAAAATTCCCGTCGTGCGCCCAAACGACTTTGCCGTTGCGCGTGTCGATCAGAACGGGCGCCCAATAGCCGGTGCGGTTTGCAATGCCGCCGTCGCATGTAGATGACCCAGAAGAAGCCATATTCGCAAGGTCGGACGCAGACCTGGTGCCTGTGTTACCGAAGAACTGATGCATGTGTGTCATGCCAGAGCGGCCGGGCCACACGATCGGATCGTCAAACGAGATATGCGAGAAGCGGCAAGAGATGCGCCACGCACCTTGACTCGTGCCAACCAAATCGCCGACAGGCGGGTAGTAGTTGATCGACGTTCCCGGCTCGATGATTTCGCGGTTCTTGCCGGCGCGTCGCTGCGGAATCGTGGCCGGGTCGTAAGCGATCTTGCCCGATGGCATGGCCGAGATAGGCGACGAGAGCGTCGGTGCTGATGCCCCGGAGCCGATGGTGAACTGCGCGTGCGCGCCGACGCCGATGCAAAGCGACAGGATGGTGGGGATGAGCCTTTTCACGAACGGCCTCCAATGGGGCGATGCGGCTTCACGGGGACGCCGATGTACATGTACATGACGCGGCAGAAGCCGGCGCCCTGACTGCGAATCTCGAAGTCGAGCAGCGTGTTCTCCTGCTTGCCGATCCACTCGGCCTTCCACCAGTGATTCGCGTCCCCAGAGAAACTCAGGGTGGCATCCGGGGCGCTGCCGTCTTGGAAGTGGGCGTTGATCGTGAAGCCAGCGGACCCCGAGTACATCGCGCAGATCAGCGTTTTCTTGCTGCGGCTGGCGATAGGGTTGAACTTGAGTCCCTTGTTCGCGCCGTCGCAGGCCCACCCCCCATAGTCGCCGCCCCAGGCGAGGTTCCCCGAGGTCAGGCCGCTCGCCGCCGGCAGTGCGCCAGAGTCGGCGAACAGCGTGTAACGAAGTTGCTCCCCGCCATCTGGGCGCAAGCTCTGAAACCAGCGGTCTTGCACCATGTAGTCGGCGCCGTTGAATCCTACGAGGTTGTCCCCGCCTGCTGGCCCACCGGTCAGCGCGGTCACGTCGATTGGCGTCGTATTCGACGCAATCGCGGTCAAAGTTAGGATTGCGGCCATTCGATCAAACCCACGCCCAAGCGTTGTCGCCAATTTCGATCAGCGTGCAGATGGCGTAGCGCGGCAGGTCTTCCGGCGCCAAGTTCGACAGATTGCTGATCGTCACCGTGCCGTTGACCGGGTTGACAGAGCACGACCCGACGCCCCACGTCTGGAAGCGAAACCGCTTGGGCTTGTTCGCGTTGAACGTGTGGCCCAGCATCGGCACGTTGCCGCTGCCGGGGTTGATGTCGACACTGCGGTTCGGCAGCGTCAGGCCGACCGTGCCGGCATTGCTGCGCACGAGCACACGGGTGTCGGCGAGCGTGAGGTTGCGCGTGCTGGCGTAGTCGACAGTTACCTCGCCCTCGTCGCTGACGGGGAGCCTGACCATCACGCCGCTCTGCCGCGCGATTGCCTCGATAGCAGCACTCCCGCTCGGCGGGTTGAGGGGGGCGAGTGAGAGTTTGGTGCCCATGATCGTTCGATCCTTTAGTAGAGGAGCACCTCGCCGTCATCGGCGAGGAACTGCTGGCCGTCATCGGCAAGAATGTCGCTGTCGCTGGGGGGGCCGCCGCCGCTGCCAGCTTGCAGCAGCGCGAGGTACAGCAGGGCTTGCATGATCGGGTTCATGACGATCAGGTCGCGGTGATGGCGAAGTCACCTTGAATGAGTGGCCCAAAGTTCCCGTAGTCATACGTTTGAAGGAACACGCCTGCATTCACGCCATTCAGGCCGCTCGGCACAGTCCTCGTCACGATGTCAGTCCACGCGCCGCCCGAGAACTTGCCTTGGATGAGGACGCTCGTGCCCGAGCACACAGCCCTGAGCGACCCGAGGTTGTCGGCCGACAGGCCGCCGGGGATCGTCCCGCTCACAGGGACAGGAGAGCCAGCGACAGAAATGAGGGTCGTAAACCCGGTGCCGCCGTTCTCGAACTGGATGTAGCCGTGGTTGTCCGTGTCGGCGTACCGGAAGTACAGCTTCAATTTGCCGGACGTGAAGCCGTAAGGGAAGGAGCCGCCCTTGATGCCGTTGAGCGTGACCGTGTGGTCGGCGCCAACGTTGCCCGCGAGGATGGCCGCAGTTTCGCCCGCGCCGATGCCATACACCATGCCGCCGGCATCGCCGGCAAAGATCGGCCGGCTACCGTCCGCGTACCAATCCCCCAAGCCGTCAGAGGCGACAAGGTGAGGATTTTCGGCCGCGCTGATAAGCAGGAAGTTGTCGAGGCGACCAGCAGGCGCCGCAGCGTCGGTGCTGTGCGTCACCACGTTCGAGTCGACGCTGTTGCCTGCGCCGTTGATCGACGCGGCCTTGATGTCGTAGCTCGTGCTCGCGGCGAGGCCGGTGATCGTGACCGAGGCCGTCGACACGGGCAGCGGGGAGCCGAAGGCGGTGAACGCTCCGACGCCGGTGCGGAAGTACGGTTGCCAAGCGGTCGCTGGGCCGTGCGTGCTGTCCACTGCGCCGGCCGTGAAGCCCACTTGCAGCGAGGCCGTCGTGGACGCCGAGAAGGCCAGCGTCGGCGCGTTCGGTGCGGGGATGGCAATGTTGTTCGTCACCGTCGTCGCGCCCATCGCAGCCGACAGATTGCCGGCCGAGTCGCTCACCTTGCCGACTGGCAGGGCCAGCGTGACAACGGAGTTCCAAACCAGCGCGCTAGAGAAGGTGACGTTCAGATTCGAGCCGACGATCGCGGCGGCGATGACCGTGCGGCCGCCAAGACCGGCGCCACCCGGCACGATTCCCGTGATGCCGCCGTTCAGCGTCAGCGGGCTCGCGTCGGTGAGCGGGAAGACCGCGACAGCCGGGGCGCCGCTTTCGACGTGAGGCGTGCCGATCAGCGGCGCCACCGTGTCGACGATCGAGATCGTTCCTTTCGCCACGATGGCCCAGGCGTCGCCGCCGATGATCGCGTAGGTGACGCGGTACTTGCGGCCCGCCTCGGGCGTCCACGCGTCACCTTTGGCGAGGAAGTTAGGCAGCAGCAGGTTGTGCGTCGCGTCGGCCAGGTAGTCGACGACGCAGGCGCCGCCCTCTACCGCGCCAGAGCCGAGCGTCGGGGTCAGGTCTGCCGTCACCGCGATCGTCTGACCGGCCGTGAGCGGCATGGCCTTGCCGTTTCCAGCGGCGTCGAGCGGGATCGTGGTGCTGGCGGCGACGCGCACGGTCGGCGCGCCGACGCTGGCCGCGGCAGCGGCAGCGGCGTCCGCGGCGAGCTGCGCAGTAGAGGCCGCTGTTGCGGCGCTCGTGATGGCGGCGTCCTGCGCCGCCATCGCAACGAGCGTGTTCTGCCAGTTCGTGTCGACCTCGAGGCCGGTCAGGCGGCGGCCGATGACCGTGCGCTTGAGAATGGCTGGAATTGGCATAGTGAATCTCCGGGTGTCAGGCGTAGTCGTCGGCGTAGTCGTCGGCGTAGTCGGAAAGGCCGCCGACGAGCGGGCCGGCAGGCACGAGCGCGGGATCGACGATGCGAACCTTGCGCATGTCGGTCTTGCTGTCGCCATCGCTCGAGGTCGCCTCTATGCCGACCTTGTAGACACGGCCGAGCTTCCCGCCGCTCACGTCGATCAGCAGCAGGTCGGGGTCGATCGTGGCGTCGGTCGCGACCGTGCCGGGATCGGCGCGCAGCATGTAGGTGACGCTCGCGGGCAGCACCGACAGCGCGAACTCGCGCATGTCGAATTCGAGGCGTACCGTCTCGCCGGTGGTCTTGGTGTAGGTGTCCATCAGAACCACACCACGCGCTTGCGCTGCGCCGAGTTGCTGAAAGCGCGCTGAATCTTCAACGCGACGATGCTTTTGCGATCGGCGAACAGCGCGCCCTGCGCGGCCGCCGTCTTGTCGTCCGTCCACGGCTGTTTCGGGAGCATCGCAAGCATGCCGATCGCGCCCGCGGCAATGTCGTTCTGGTACTCGCTCAGGTCGTCGGGCCAGTAGTTCGAGGCGAGCGTCGGGCGCACCGCCACGTCGGTCAGGATCTCGGTGCCGTCGATGCTCGGCGCCGGTGACAGCGAGAAGTCCTGCGCGCCCTGCATCACGCACTGGCCGCCGACGCCGCGGCGCAGGCGCTGTCGGGCGATGGGGCCGTATGGCACTTCGTAGGGCTCGCCATCGACCTCGACGAGCAGCACGCGCACGAGTTCCTGCCCATCGGGCAGCTGCAACGTGTAGTCGGCCGCGCCCGCCTCGGCCGGTATCACCGGCAGGGTGTAGTTCCAGCAGAGTGTTCCGCCCGCGAACTCGCGCGCGGCGCGGCGCACATAGTCGATCGCGAGCAGGTCGGGACAGCCGGGCACGCTCGGCAGCACGCTCGGCAGGAAGGCGTCGAGCTTCATTTCGCGCGCCCGATCGGATCGGGGGCGAACGGCAACTGCTTGAGGTTCGGGTTGTTGCCCGTCAGCGCCGTGACCTTGGCGTTCAGCGAATTCATGAAGCGCTGCGCGAATGCCGTCGCCTTGGTGGCGTCGGCCCACTCCGTCTCGCGCATGTTCGTGCGCGCCACGATGTAGTCGGTCAGGTCGTCGGCGAACTCGTCGGCGACGCTGATCGTCACCGCGCTGGACCCGCCCGCGCCGTAGATCTCGGCGCCAGGCGCACCGCCGGCCGGAATCTTGATCGGCTGCGCGGTGAACGCGATCTCGACCCACATCGCGCCGACGACCCCGGGTGTCACGTAGAAGTACCGCGGCGTGCGCGGGTCGTACATGAACGAACTGACTGCGGCGCCCGTCAGGGTGTGCCACAGCGGGCTCTGCGAGTCGAGCACCGTGCGCTCGGTCAGGCGGATCGCCTTGCCAGGCGTCGCGCCGTCGGCGCCCATGTTGCGCAGCACGTCGAGTAGCTGTGTGCCATGTACCGCCGCGGCCGGCGTGGAACCGTCGCCAGGGATGCATTCAATCGCGTCGATCGTCTCGATGCTCTGGCGCGTGCCGGGCTTGAGCTTGATCGCGTCGATGCGCGAGCACGCGGCCGGCAGGAACTTCGTGATCGCAACCTGCGCGTCGTTCAGCCAGTCGACCATTTCGGCCTCGGGCTGGCGGGCAAACTGCGGCACGGTGTCTTGCAGCAGCGCCGAGGCCCGCGCCAGGACTTCACGCACGAGCACGGTCGCAACCATTACGCCACCTCGGATTCGGCCGCGTAGACGCGGCGGGTGAGGTAGCGCAGTTCGTGGCGGATGCGCTCATCGGTCATGTCGGCCATTTCGGAGCGCGACATGCCGAGGCGGTGCGCCAGGCTGCGAAGCTGATCGCCGGCAACCTTCGAGGGGTTCTCGAGGTCGGCCGCGGTGAGCGGTGCGGGCGCCGCGGCGGCAGGCTCGGCCTCGGGCGCGGCCTGCGCAACGGGGAGCGTCGCGACGACGGCGAACCAGCTTGCGAGGCCGTCGTCGACGGGCGTTGCGGCGATTCCAGCAACTGGAGTCGCCGCCTGCTCGATCGGCTCGAGCGGCGGCTGTGCGGTGATGGTGGCCGTCGTCGGTGCGCTGATGGCAGAAAGGGGCTTCGCAGCCCCTTCCAGCTTTGCGCGCGTCGCGCCCGGCTTGCGGCCGCGCGGCATTACATGCCCACCGGCGCCGACTGCAGGTACAGCGTCGCGCGAATCTTGATCGCGCCGGCAGTGGCAGCGCCACTCACCTTGAGGCCCCAACCAGCGGCCACGACGTTGATGTCGGCCGGCAGAACCGGCGTCATCGACTTCGTGGCGCGCAGCAGCGCGGCGGCGGCGGCGGACTGCGGCGCAGCGAAGAACTCGCTGCCCATCGTGCGCGCGACCGTCGGATTGGTCGCGTACTCGCCCGTCAGGATGCCCGCGTCGAGCAGCACGCCCGCGCCGAGGGCGCCGGTATGAACGACCAGATCGGACGGCACATAGCCGGGCGGGATCGGACCCATTTCGATGATGTCGCCGATCGCCAGGCCGGCGGCCGGCGTGGTGTACTCGGTCGTCACGCCGACGGTCGTGTAGGCGTCGTCGGGCGACGGTGCCGGGTAGCCGGCGACGATTTGAACGCTTTGAACTTGGGCCATGTCGGGCTCCTGTTGTGAGAGGGTCCGTGCCGCTTACGCAGCGACCGTGAAGTTCGAGTCCACGGTGATCATTCCGTAGTCCATGCCGTTGAAAGCGGACTTGTCGGCGCCGAAAATGATCTCGAAGTCGAGCACCGCGTCGTGGCCGCGGTCGTCGCTGTCTTCGGTCAGCGAGACGGTCATGCCATCGGCCATGCCCTTCGTGCCGTGGGCAACCACGATCGCGTTCGCGCCGAGGAACAGCGAACGCACCGCGTTCAGGTTGGCGCCGGCGCCCGCGTTGTTGAACTTAACCACGGTGTCGACTTCATCGACCAGCACGCCGTTGAACATGCCCGCGCCGCCCTTGAAGATCTCGGCCTCCTTGCCGATCGCGGCCGTCAGCGCCTTCTGCGCTTCGAACCAGCCGGCGGTGCCCACGTCGTCGCGAATGTCCTGCATGACTTCCGGGCACACGGCCAGGACGTACATTTTCTTGCCGCCCTTGACGATCTGATCGATCTTCACGGGGCTGTTCGGCTGGCCGCCAAGCATCTTCTTGGCCTTCGTGCGCAGCTTGTTCAGCGTCTTGAGGTTCAGCGTGTCGGTCATCGCCGTGTTCACCAGCGTCGCGAACGTCTTGGTGTTGTCGGTGCCGACGAAATAGTGCGCAGCGTCCGGCGCGCGGAAGGCGTTGGGGTAGCCGACCTGACCGATCGGGAAGTGCTGGATCTCGGCGCCGACGCCGCGGCCGCCGTTCGCGGCCATCGCGATCACTTCCTCGTAGAGTTCGCTGATGTAGTCGGTGAGACGATCGCGACCCTGCTTCTTGAGGTTGTAGCCGATGCGGCTCTGCTCGATGCGGGCGCCGACGTTCACGCCTTGGCGGAACTCGTTGACGCGCATCGTGTGCGAGGCGTTCGACAGCTTGAACTCGGCACCTTCGAGCTTCTTGCCCTCGGTGATCGGCGCGCCGCGCAGCTTCGCGACCAGCGCGGTGACGACTTCATCGCCCTTGCCGGCCTCGAGGTCGGTCTTGCGGACGACTGCCGAGTTGGAACCTTCTTCGCCCTCGAGGCGGGCGTAATACTGTTCCTTGATCGAGTCCTCGGCGACCTTTGCGCTCCAAGCCTTGCGCTTGTTCGGGTCGGTCGGGAGGATCGTGGTGCGTGCCATAGTGCTATCTCCGTTGGAGGAAGCAGCACTACTGCGCTGTGGGTTTGTCTGTGCCCTTCTCGGGCCTGCGTGCGAATAGTCCTACGATATTTCTGAAAGTCAACCGGGTTTCGCAGTTTTCGCACGCTCGATGTTCAAGTGCTCGTCAGATTGGACGCGGAGACGGCTGCGCTGCCCGCTTTTCGGCTCGACACTGACGACGATGCGCCGGCCATCCGGCGAGCGCAGTTCAAGCGACTCGCCCACGCCAACGTCGATCACCATGCCGCGATTCAGCGGTGCAGCGCGGCCGTCCATCACTCGTCAACCAGCGCCGACTTCTGCGCGGGCGTGAGCTTCGCGTAGGCGTCTTGGTACGCCTGACCACTGAGCTTGCCGATCGCTTCGAGCAGTGGCGTTGCAGCACCAGGCGTCGCAGCGGCGGGCAGACCACGCAACGACGGCGGCGCGGGCGGCGCGACGCGCGCGACTGGCGGTACGACAGCCGCATCGGCCGGCGCCGCAGCCTTGGCGATGCCGCGAAGCGCCAGCACGGCCGAGTGCGCTTCCAGCGCGAGCGCCTTGTACGGGCGCCGGGCATTCGCCGGATCGGCCTGCGTCATCTGCAGGGCGATATCGAACTGGCGTTGCGCCTTCTCGTCGGTCGTGTAGTCGATGGTACCGGCCTGCTTCGCCGCCTCCATGATTTCCTCGAGCACGGCGCCCTCGGCCTGCACCGCCTGCTGCGCGTTGGCCTCGGCCAGCGTGCGCTGGATCAGGATGGTGTCGCGCTTGTCGCTCAGGGTCGCGTCGATCTCGGCGAACTTCTCGGCCTCGATCGTGCCGTCCATCAAGTCCTTGTACGCCTTGGCGCGCTCGGTGTTGATGGTGGCGAGGTCGGCCTTGAGCGCCGCGCTGTCGGCGACACGGAACTGCGCCGGACCGCGCTCGACGGGCGGCTCGGCCTCGGCCGCAGGCGCCGGTGCAGCGGCAGCAGGTGCAGCAGCAGCGGCGGGCGCAGGCGCGGCTGCGGGCGCAGCGGCAGCAGCGTCGACCACGGGCGGGGTTTCGACGGTGCCAGCCAGTGCGGCGGTGTCGTCGAGCTCGGCTTGCGCGGCGAGCGCCTGCGATTCGATCGTGGGCGCGACGATTTCCTCGTCGTCGCCGAATGGGTCGCCACCAGCGGCGATTTCGCGCTCGGTGCGGTCGCGGGCTTCCTGCTCGGCGGCAGTCAGAAGGTTCAGGGCCATGGTGGCGCTCCTTGAAGTTGGGTGAGGGTCAGGCTTCGGGGATCTCTTGCGCGGCCAGCGCGCCGTCGTGGACGACGACCTGCAGCAGTTTGTGGTCGTCGCCTGGCGCGCCGAAACGGGTCACGTGCAGCGGGTTGTCCGACTTGAACGGCTTGGCCTTCACGTCGGCGTCGAGCACGGGCAGGCCGTGGGCACGCTCGAGCGAGAAGGTGCCTTCGTCGACTGCGACGGCGGCCGCCGGAAGCGACGCGGGCGCAGTGACCTTGCCGTCGGGCTCGGCCACATCGGCGTCGGCGACAGCGACGGTGCTGCTGACGACGATCTGTGCGTCGGTCAGCGTGGCCTTGAGCGGGGCGGTCGCCTTGCTGGCGACCTTCTTGGCGACGGTCTTCTTCGCCGCGGTGGTGGTCTTGTTCATGATGGTTCTCCTTGGGGGTTGCGGGTCAGTTGCGGTCGGCGGGTGCGAACGCGGGGAACGGCAGGCGCGACTTCACGGGGCTCGCCGCCTCGTCGGCGCGCTTGATGCGCCGGCCGAGCACGTGCAGGTAGTGCCGCATGTGCTCGTACTGATCGATCAGGTCGCCGCGGTCGTAGGCGCTGAGTGCGTGGTAGGCGTCGCTCGGGATGAACTTCTCGATCGCCGTGACCTTCGCCTCGAGCGCCTTGTGCTCGATCCGCATGCGCTGCACGAACGTGGCGATCGGCTGGTAGCTGCGCTCGAATACGTCGGCCGGCGACCAGCTGATGTAGCCGGCGTGGCGCGAGTCGTTCGCGGTGCCGCCGTCCTCGTACTCCACGAGGTAGCCAGGCGTGGCCGGGTCTTCGTTGGCGGGCACCGTCCAGCCGCGGTACTCGTTGTACTCGAGGCGGTTCATGGGGCGCGCCAGGAGGCGCTTGGTGCCCTCGTGGCGCAGCATCGTGCTGTCGGGTTGGGTCATTGCTGTGCTCCCTGGGTGACTGCGCCATCCGGGCGCGCGGTTTCGATGCCAGCGGCGGCGCCGTCGGTCTGTTGAAGCTCGGGCGGCGCGCCGGCGGCCTGCGCCTGCTGTGCGGCCTCGGCCGGCGCTGCGGCGGCGGCCATACCGAGCGGCTGCGCCTGCTGCGGCGCCATGCCGGCCGGGCCGAGCGTGTTGGGACTGCCCGCGCCGTCGATGAAGTCGGCACTCGACAGGATCGCGTCGGCGATCGGCGACAGCGCCGGGCTTGCGGCGAGCACTGCGGCGGCCTGGGCGGCTTCGTACAGCGCCGTGACCTTCGTCAGCACCGCGTCGGCGTCGAGCTTCAAGCCATGCGAACGCGCTTTCTTGATTTCGGCGGTCAACTTGCCCATTTCGGCCTCGTACTTGGCCTTCGCCATCGCGGCCTGCTGCGCCTTCGCCTGCTGTTGCTCCGGCGTCATCTTGCCGTCCGGGTCGCTCTGGCCGTTGACCGAGCGAATGCGCGCGAGGATCGCCTTCTTGCGCGGCAGGTTCGGGTGCATCTCGAAGATCACGTCGAGCAGCGAGACGACGACCTGCGGCGCCGGGCCGGCGAGTTGCGTGAGCACCTGCATGAGTTGATCGAACGCGGCCTCGGCGTAGCTCTGCTTCCACGCCTGCTCGCCGACCACGAAATTCGCCTTGCGGACCGTGATGTCGTTGAGGTACGTGCCGTCGGGCTGCGGATCGTTGAGCTTCACCCGCTCGCCGCGACCGCCGCCCTCGCCTGGCAGGCGCACGTTGATCGGGCCGACGATGAACTGCTCGCACAGGCTCAAGGCCATTTCGCCCTCAAGCTGGCGCCCGAGCAGCAGGTTGTCCATGAGTTCGGCCGTCAGCAGGCTCGTGTTCTCGTTGTTCGTCTTGAGCGCGACGCCGCTGTTCAGGTTGCTGCGCAGGCCCTGCGCGGCCGCGTCGATGCCGCTCATGTGGCGGATCGTGCTGATATCGCGCTCGGCCAGTGCCAGTTGCTGCGCGGCGGCGCCGGCGTTGTCGCGCTTGCGCACCTTGTTGTTCGTCAGCGCGCCGTTGGCGTAGATCGCGACGCCAGACGGGTCGTTCCACTCGGCGTGCAGGTCGTCGAGGGTCATGCCGCCCTCGGTCGGGTCGATCGCGCCGCGCTCAAGCTCCATCTGGTTCGCGCTGGCCTCGTAGAGCGACTTGCTCATGCGGTGGTTCAGCGAGTCCTGCGGGCCGATCAGCGGCCAGATGAGGCTGTAGGGCAGGCGCGTCGTCGAGTTTCGGTAGCCCCACACCGGAATGAACGGCGCGTTGTCGTTCTTGAACGGGCTCCACGCCTCGATCAGCGTGTCGAGTTCGGTCATGATCGACACGCGCATGCGGAAGCGGATCGGATCGCTCAGGCCCTCGCCGTCCTTGGCCTGGCGCTTGACCGGCTCGCGCGACCAGCACTCGAGCAGCATCACGCGCTCGCGCGGGTTGAACACGTCCACCACGTCGCCGGCGTAGCGCTCGCTCTGGTCGCCGTTCTGGAACGAGTCGATGCCCACGCCCGACAGGTTGTTGATGCCGGTCCAGCCGCCGAACATAGTCAGCGCGTCGCCGGTCTGCGACGCGGCCTCGAGTTCGGCCTTCTTGTCGGGGAACATCGCGAGCGCCACGTCGAGGTCGAGCGTCTTCATGCGGAAGAAGTAGCGCGCGTCGCTCAGGTCGCGCTTCATCGCCTTGCTGTCCCACAGCATGTTGCGCCACGACTCGGCACTGATCGAGACAGGGATGCCGCTGTCGTCACCGCGCAGGCCGACCTCGATCCAGCCCATGCCGGCCTTGAACGCCTCCTCGGCGGCGTAGCTGCGCTCGAACGCGGCGCGGTTGCACTCGTCGAGGTACTTGAGCAGCTTGGTCTTGTTGGTGGCGTCGTCGTCGTCCTCGGGCGCATCGCCGTCGGCCATCACGTAGAAGTCCACGCGGTTGCGCCGCTCGGTGCCGATCAGCCAGTTGATGACGTAGAAAATCTCGTTGTAGACGACGGGCTTCTGGCCGCGGTCCTCGAGCTTTAGCGCCTCGTCGTGCGGAATCTGCACGCTGTCGTAATACTGCTCGCACTTCGCCATGCGGGCGCGGTTCGCCGCCTGGCGGCCGGCTTCGGCGAGGAACCAGCCGCGGCGCTGCTCGTGGCGCTCGCCTATCGTCTTGCCGAGTTCGTCGCGCACGCTCTTGGGGTCGGGCTTCAACTGCGGCGCGATCAGTTCGTTCACCACGGCGATGGCCTCGGCGTTCGAGAGTTCGACGGGCTTCGGGGGGCGCGGTGACGTAGCCATCAGATGCTCGTTTCGGAGAGGGTTTTGCCGCTGGCCTTGGCCTTGGCGGTCACATCGAACATGGGCTCGGCTTCCTTGGCGATCAGGTGCTCACGCACGCGCTTGGGAGCGACGGGCATGCGCGCAAGCTCGGGCCCGAACTTCATAAGCACGTCGAGCAGGCCGTGCAGCGCCTGCTTGTCGTTGCGGTCCTTGCCGAGCAGCGGCAGGGCCTCGAGGGCTTCCTCTATGCCGAACCGCGACGCGCTGCCGGTGGCGTGGCCGTGCTGATCGAAGTCGATCAGTTCGGTCATCGCTACCCGCGTGATCGCCCACATCCCTGTCGCGACGGCGTGCCGGTTGAGCACGTTGGTCGCCGACCAGATCACGAGCGTGGGCATGAACTTGCGGCGACTTTTCGTCCATTCGAGGCTCGCGACGTAGCCGCGGTACTCGGCGACCTTCCAAGCGGCCTCGCCGCCAGCGGTGAACACCGGCTCGCCGGTCGAGGAAAGAAGGGGGTGAATCTGCATGGTGGGTGCTCCGTGGTCAGCGCCAATTGCGCTTTCGACCCTTGAATGAGGACAGGCCGATATCGGTGCCCGAGTTGTTCGTGGCGTCGTCGGTCTGCGCGTACTGCATGAATGCGTCGGCGCCGTGCGATGCCCAATTGCCGAGCGGGACGTTGCTCCACCGACCGAGCTTCTCGTTCCACTCGAATTGGTAGCCGTCGAGGCACCTGATGCCCTCCGCGCAGTGCTCGCGGTCGATCCAGTTGTCGGCGACGAGCTTCGCGCGCATCAGGTCGATGCCGATCGTCTTGTCCGACACGCGGGGCACGACGATGATGTTGCGCATGCCTGCGGCTTCGAGAATGCCGGCCTTCGTCTCCACGCTCTCGCCGAGCACCTGCGTGTCGGCGTCGTGCGGCAGGAAGTGACGCCCCCACCGGAACTCGCCATGCTCCATGCGCCACGTCTCAAGGTGCCGCCACCACCAGCCCAAGCCCTTGCCGAAGTCGTCGAAATACTTGACCCATCGGTTCTGCATGCCGATGCGCTGCTTGAGCCAGATCGGGTTGCGCGCGCCGAGCCCGAAGTCCCAATAGGTGTCCACCGGGTAGCTCACGTCGAGCGGCACGGTCGTGATCCGGCCCTTCTCGCGGATCGTGGTCATCTCGTCGCCGAACACCGCGCCCTCGACGGCCTGCTCGAACGCTTCCTCGGGCGTGCTCGGGTACTCGCGCTTCATCAGCCGGCCGAGCGTTTCGCGCTTCTTCACGTACCAAGCGCGCTGGCCGGGGTCGATCGTCACGCCGAGCTTGGCCTGCAGGGCGTTGAAATACTTGTGGTCCGCGTCGTTGACGATGACGAGCGCCGCGTCGAGCCGGTAGCTGCCCTTCTTGAACCACGGGTAGAAGTGCAGGCGCCAGTCGAGCGGGGTTTCAGGCGCGCCCTCGGCCTGGCGCTTGAGCGCGACGCTGCACAGGTCGTAGAACGCGCCGAACGCGCCCTCGGCGGTGCTCTCGACCACGATCACGCCATCCTGCGGCACGGCCTCAAAGCCGCCCGAGACGATTTCCGCGGCGCGCTCGGGGTACTTGCGGGCGATCTTGCCGAGTTCGGACACGTGCAGGAATTGCACGGTGCCGCCGCGAGGCGATGTGCTCACGTAGAACTGCGAGCCGTGCTCCCACAGGATCGTCGTGCTGGCGTTGCTGCGCTTGATCGGCAGGGCCTGCTGCAACACGATCGGCAGGCGGGCGACCGCGAACTCCACCTTGGCGAACAACTTGCCGGCGTTCGGCAGGGTGTCGGCGATCACGGCGCCGGTGTGGTCGGCGTTGAACAGCCCTTGGTCAAGCTCAAGGATCTCGATCAGCGTCGAGAAACCAAGCTGGCGCGCCTTGAGGATCAGGTTGCGCGTGTGCAGGTTCTGCACGAGGTCTAGCTGTTCCTCGTTCGGCTCGAACTTCACGGCCTTGCCGTGCTCGTCGACGATCCAGTAGAGGTTGTGCAGGCGCCAGACCAGGCTGCGCCACTCCGGGCCGAGCGCTTCGTCCAGCGAGATCGGGCGATCGGCCAGGACGGCGCTCATCAGGGCGCGGCCTTGCGCTGTGGCGCGATCGGCAGGCGACCGGCGCCCGATTGATGCAGCCCCTTCACGAACTCGCGCACCGCGTCTACCAGCGGCACCACGGGCTCCTTGTCCTTCTCGTAGCCGCCAAGGTGGCGCATCAGCTTCTCGGCCGCGTCGACCTGGCTGTTCGTCTTCACGTCGATCCCGTCTTTCGTCTGCTTGATGCCGGCGTACAGCGCGCGCGCGCCGGGCGACAGGTGGCGCGTGTCCTTGACGACCGTTCGGCCGTGGCCGGCGCCTGCGCAGTCGGGGCAATCAGGGTTCGGCGGCTTGCGCGGGTCGAAGCCGATGCCGCCCTTCTGATCGAACTCGCCCTTCCCGCTCGCGGCCCACTTCTCGTACTCTCGGTTGAACTCGCCAGCGGTGCGCTGGTAGCCGAAGCCCTCGCCCCAACAGTGCCGGCAGCAACCGACGTAGTGCTCGATCAGTTCCCGAGGGTCGGCGAACGCGATATCGCGTAGCCGATCGACGACCATCTGAATCGAGAGTTCGGCCTTCGCTGCCACCTTTTGCTGCGATTGCTGCAAAAACCGTTGGATCGCAGCATTTTTTAGCAAACGATGGCCGTTTACGTGCGCTGAGCCGGCCGCAGCGCTATAGCCGGCGCGCGTGTACGCCTTTCCAGCATTTCCATCAATCAGGTACTCGAGAACGAAGCGCTCGTGCTTTGGCTTGAGGCCGCTCGGTGTGCTCGGGTGGCTTTTGTCGTGAGGGGCGTTGGTGGTGCTGGCGGAAGGAGTCGAACCCTCGACCCGCGCGTTACGAATGCGCCGCTCTGCCGTCTGAGCTACGCCAGCCTTGATCTTCTTGTGGGTCTTGGCCGCGGGCTTGTTGCCTGCGGCACTACTGCGCCGGTTGGTTGCCATCGTCGTGCCGTTGTGGTTGCGCGAAACCATCCCACGGCTTTGCCGAAAAGCAACCGGACTACGAGCGGGCGTGAAAAAGCCCGCGCGGTGGCGGGCTTGGTGCGGCGGGCGGTGGCCCGGATCAGGGCTCGGCTGCGTCGATGACGACGACGCCGAACAACTCGGGGGCGGCCTCGCGCAGCCGCGGCGCCAGTTCGTCCAACGCGGCCGCCCGCTCCTGCGTCAAGCGCAGCAGGTCGACGTACAAGCGTTGCGGCACGCCGGTCGTGCCGGCTGCCCAGCGACGCATCGTGCGATCGGAGACGTGGAGGTCTCGGGCAAGCTCTGACTGCCAGCGAGGCCCATACAGAGCCTCGCCAGCCTCGACAAGGAGGCGACTCACTCGGCGCCGACCGAAGCAAATGACTCGACCAAACGCTTCGCCGCCCAGCCGTGGAAGCTGGTGTTCGGGCTGCCGTTGTCGTGGCGTCAGAATGATCGCCTCATGGGGGCTTGATCCTCGTGATGGTCATCTGCGGCTCGAGCTTGCGCAGCAGCGTGAAGTCATTGCCGCCGGGGCCGAAGAACTTGTGGACGTGCGTTGACGAGCCGCCCTTGATCGCTGGCGCCCCGTTCCAGTTGCACTCCCGCTCAGGGCCGACGGCCGGCACGTCATGGCAAAGCGGCAGGTCCTTGACCAGGGCGGCGACGCGCAGGCGCTGGCCCGGGTCTACCGCTGCCGCCTGCGCCACCACGCGCGCCGCCCGTGCCTCGCGTTCCTGGTACTCGTCGATGCCGATCAGCACGGCAAGCGTTGCAAGGCCGGCGGCGGCCATCGGGAGGAAGTGGATTGGCTTCATGGCTCGGTTCCCTTTGGGGTCCTGTTGAACTTCAACGCTTGCAGGTTCGGATTCGCAGCGAGCAAGCGCTCGCGGTCTTCCAGGCTCCACTGATCGGCCTTCGGCGGCGGCTGCTTGCTCGCGACGAGCGCACGCATAGCAGCGACCAGGGGGGGTGGGGCCTTCGCCCTCGGGCTCGTTCGCAAGGCATGCGGCGTCCACGCCGTCTACCCACGCGCCCCACTCGCCCCGAGACAGCGACGGCACGAGCGCGATCCTCTCGCGCACGATGATCGGGGCCGCCGTGCTCCCACTCCAGATCAGGCCGGAACCCGTACTCGCCGAAGCTGCGGGTTTCGCCGTCTTCCGTCTGGCAGACCATTTCCGCGCCTTCGTGCTCCCCGTCGCGGTAGACCATCCAGCCGAGCGCGCGGGCGACGGCCTCGGCCAGCGCGGCGCCTTCGAGTTTCGACACGTCCATGCTCATGCTCTCCTTCGTGGTGACATTCTCGCGCGCCGCTCAATGTGGCGAAGCGCGCCCTCAGCAGATTTCAGCGTCGCCCGCACCCGGGCAAGGGAGTTCGCCGCGCCGATGCGCGCGAGACGGTCGCGGGCGCACCGCAAGAGCGCGACGGCCTCGAGGCAGGCTCGAACCTCTGCCTTGGTGGCTGGTTTGAGGGGCCGGCTCATGCGGTCTTGGCGGCGCTCGCCGCCCTCACGTCATCCCACAGCCGCTGCGCCGCCTCCTTGCCGCGGTGCTTGCTCACGCCCTTGATGAACTCGGCGAACCACGCGAAGCCCTGCGCGATGCAGAAGCGCACTTCGCACTCGTGCCGGTGGCGCTCGGTCGCGTCCATCACAGCATGTACTCGCGGCCGCGCTTGGCGACAAGGTTCTCGATACCGAGATTGAACATAGCCATCGCCCGGTAGTAGTCCGCGCCGCCTGCGCCGAAGGTGCGGACGTTGCCGTGCTCGTCTTCGGTCACGAGCGCGGCCATGCAGACCTTGCCGTACGCGCCTGCCTCGAGTTCGTCGGCGATGGCGCGCAGCACGGTCGGGATGTCGCGCACCGTGTACTGCGGCAGTTCGTAGAGCTTCGCGGTGCTCATGCTGTCTCCATCGCCAGCTGCTCGCGCGTGCGCCGCGCCCACTCGATCGCCACGGCTGCGCGCTGCTCGGCCGGGAACAGGATGTACTGATCGAACCAGAAGTGGCACCCAGGAATCAGCGAGCGCGCGCAGCACAGCGGGAAGCAATCGGTGTCGTCGCTCTTGATCCCGGCGCCGAGCGTCGGCCCGTGCGCGGCCTGGCTGAACCCGACAACGTGGCAGTTGATGCAAGGCAGCGCAGCGACAAGCCGGCGGTAGGCTTCGTCGCGCACCGGGTTGTCCTTCGGGATCGACACGATCGCGCGCGGCGCGAGCGGCACGACCTGCAGCGGCGTGCGCGGGCCGGGTAGCTCGTCGGCTGTCCACTGGCGGGCTTGGCGTGGCACGTAGGGCGTGCGTGACTTGAAGCCGCTGCGGATCATCCGACCCACCGCCATTTCCCGCCGACGAGATCCTGCTCGATCGGCAGCACGGTGCGGCCGGTGCGGTTGTGCCAGTCGGCGGACTTGCCGCCTGCGTCGGTCTTCTCGAGCACGAACCCGGCCGCGCGCAAACTGGCGCCACCCTCGCTCGGCAGCGTGTACGTGATGACCGGCGCGTGCCCCATCGCGCGCGCGGCGCGCCGGGCCGCGCCGTAGAGCTTCGAGCAGGCGTTGCGCGTGCCGTCGGTGCAGACCCGCCGAATCTCGATCAGGCCGGCGACCTTCTGCAGCGCCGGCGCCGACGGGTTGCCCACGATCGCAACGCCGACGAGCGTGCCGTCGCCATCGGCCACGCCGACCGAGAACTTGTTTCCCGGCAGCGGGTCGTTGTGCCGGTGCAGGCGGAACACGAACTCGTTGGCCGTGTCGAGCGAGATCGGGACGATGCGCAGGCTCATCGGATCATCCTCGCGTAACGCTCGCCGAGCGCGCGTTCGATCCAGAAGGCGGCGGTGCCGTCCTTGACCTGATTCGTGGTCGCGCGCATCACGCGCCAGCCGAGGATGACGGCAGCGGCCAGCTTCTCGCAGTCCTTCTCGATGCCGGCGCCGCGCGAGTGCGCGCCGTGGCTCCACGTACCGCCGTCGACCTCGATCGCGAGCTTGTAGTCGGGGTCGGGGTACGCGAAGTCAAACCGCCAGGCGCGCGTGCCGTGGAATTTCCACTGCCGCGTGAGGCCGACGGTCAGGCCGAGCGCGCGCAGTTGGTGGTCGAGCGCCAGTTCGAGCCCTTCCCGCTTCGCGCGGGCCTGCTCCTTGGCGAGCGTGGCGGCCGGCCTCACAGGTCGATCCTGATGACGGGCTTGAACACGACGATGCTGTCGCGACCGATGCTGTAGAGGCACGGCCGCCGAGGACTGTCGATCAAGAACCTGAAACAGCCAGCGAACGGGCCGCTCTCGATCTTCACGACGGCGGCGCTGTTCGCCTCCATCATGACGGCGAGCATCCGGCCGAAATCCGAACCTCGCAACACGGCTACGACCTTGACGAGCGGCTTCATGCGGTGACTTCCTCGGGTTGCTTGGCCTTGCGCTTCGGCGCGACGTACCTGACGGCCTCGCGTTCCTCGGCGATGAAATGAAATCGGACGCCCCACTCGACCGCCGCGTGCGCAATGCACTTGTCGATGAAGTCGGAGTAGCCCTTGATCGACAGCGCCTCGGTGCTCTTGCGGCGCTTCACCGGCACCTTCTTGCTTGATGGCTTCCAAGCGCCGGTCTTGCGGTCGCGCACGAACGGCAGGCGCACCATGTCCCACTTGTCGGCGATGAACAGGTCTTTCAGGTGCTCCTTCCAGACCTTCGGCACGTAGCGCGTGCCATCGGGCATCACGACCTGCTCGGCAATCTGTGGCAGCACCGCGGCGTGCAGAAACCCCCGCTGCTTGATCGTCAGTTCGTCCTCGGCTTCCTCGACGGTGAACTTCACCCTCTTGCCGATGCCGATCAGGGTCTGCGCATGCACGTAGCCGGCGACGGCGTGCACGTGGGCGAGCTCGCGCGTGCCGGCGAAGCGAACGAGCGCCGTGTCGCTCACGATGCAACCCTCGCGCAGCAGGCGCCAACGCGGCGCCGCACGCCGCTGATCCGACGGATGGTGTTGCCCACCGCCGGCACCTCGTTGTGGCATCCGGCGCAGCGGATCGGCCTGGCGGCGCGCTTCGGCACGCGCGCCGGCGTGGCGCTGACCCTCGGTTGAGGAACCGGCGGCCGCGCCGGGCCGCGCTCCGGGCACTGGCCGCGCGTATGGACGTCCAGGCAGTAGATCGGCCTGGCGTGCATGTAGCCCGGCTCATGCTGCACGACGGCCGCGCAGCGCATGCCGTGGCGCTTGCTGGCGATCAGGCTGTCGCAGGCATTGCACCGCTGGCGCTGCTGGTCGAACAGGTACTCGGGCAGCGCGCGCACCGGCGGCGTGACGGCCTCGAGGAAGCGGGCGTGGTGGATGGTCACGTCGGCTTGCCGCTCTTGAGCCGCGCGCGCGCAGCTTCGCGCGCAGCGATGGCCTCGGGCGTGCGGCTGGCGGCGCGCTGCCGGTCTTCCTCGGCCTTGGCTGCGGCACGGCGGGCGGCCTCGACTTCGGGCGATTCGCCTGGCACGGTCATACGCGCCACGTCGGCAAAGTTGATCCGCTTCGTGTCGGGCTTCTCAAGCCACGATGCGCGGAATCCCCCCCAGGAATTGATCGCGGCCGTGTGGATGGCCTCGCCGATCGTCATCTTGGCTTTGGAGGCCTCGACCTTCGTGTCGACCCAGGCGGTCGGCGTGAGCGGCAGGCGCTTGGCCTTGCGGGCGGTCAGCCAATCGATCGCGTGCTGCCTGTCGACGCCATCGTTGACCAACTGATCGACGCCCACAGTCGGCGCAGCCGACCCGGCGCCGCGCTTGCGCGGTGCCTTCTCTTTCTCTTCTTCTGTACCTGTACCTGATCCTGTTCCTGTGTCGTACTCACGCGGACGTACGCCGGTGTTACGCGCTACATCGGTGAACTCGGGCAGCACGGGAGCGGGTGTTTCAGCCTTCCGCGCGGCGCGCCATGCGGCCACGCGAGTCCGGTCTTTCTCGCGCCGGCCGCCCATGTCGAGTACGAGAGTGGTGATGTGCTCGTGGTACAGGCGATCGTCGGAATGCAGCACCCATCCGCGCATCAGTTGGTCGCGATGCGCCATGAACAGCCGGTAGTCCATGCCGATCGACGCGGCGATCAGTTCGTCGTCGTTCTCGTAGCTGCCGGCGGGTGAGTTCGTCCACGACCAAGCCCAAAGCATCATCAGCCACGGCCGCATTTCCGGCGGGCACAGAATCCACGTCCGGCCCTGCTTCACCAACTCCCAATCGATCGCGAAGGTGAAGCCCTTGGCGCGCAGGTCGGCGGGGTATGGCGGGTCAGGTGGGGCGTTGCTCACGATGTCGAGCTTTCGCATCGGGTTCACTTCGGCTGCTCCATCGCCCTGCCCTTGCTCGAGTTGCACGAACGGCACAGGGTCTGTAGGTTTTCGAGGGTCGTCGGGCCGCCCTTGATTTCGGGGATGACGTGATCGGCGGTCAGGTTCAAGTGCGTCGAGCAGCGCCGGCAGCGGTACAGGTCGCGCTCGAACACTTCGGTGCGCAGCGCAGCAGGGATGACCGCTTTCGTGCGCTTCGGGCTCGGCTCGTTCGGCCACGTCAGCCAGCGGCCGCTGTGCGAGAAGTTCCAGCGGTTCGCGATGCTCTCGGCGCAGGCGTCGCACACGCGGGTCGCCGGCACCAGCACCGCCGGTTGTTCGCATTGGCAGCAGTGGCCCATCAGGACGGTGCTCATGCGTCGTCGTTCCCACAGAAGCAGTCCGGCCCTGGCGTGTCGTCGGCCATGAGTTTCACCATCAGTTCGTCGGTGACGGCCTTCGGGTCTGCGGCGCGGAACAGGTCAGCCTGGGCGAGCGCGTAGGCGTGCATCTGCGCGTAGCTCGGGCGATCGTTGCGGAACCGCGCGCCGTCGTCCGTCTTCGCGAACTCCAACGCGACGACCTGCTCCTGCCGCATGTACCAGACGGCGCGCTTCGGTTCCTCTTGGATCAGCGACAGCACCTGAGCGCCGGGCTTGAGGAAGCACAGGACGCAGTTTCCGTCCTTCGTCACGCCGTTGATGTTGCGCAGCTTGAGGTCGAACGGCTGGCGCATCCAGAAGCCGCCAACTTCGCGCTTGCGCACGTCGGCGTCGGCCAACGGCATCAGCATCGACTCGTCGGCGTCCTCTGTGCTCGTGCCGCGCGCCCGAATCCGCGCAATGCGGCCGGGCTCGTCGGCGCGGATGCCGATCATCTGATCCCACCCATCGCCGTCCTTCCAGCCGAGTTCGGCCAGGTGGCGATGCATCGCGCGAATCTTGAGGCGCGACGTGCAGATGCGCATGACCGGGTTCGGCAGCATCCGCTCCTTGCGGATCATTGCCTCGTAGGGCTCGCCGTCGCGTGCCGCGGTGTCGAAGTTGACGACCGCGTAGCCGATGCCGTCGGGCCGGTACTCGATCCACGTCACCGGCACCTTCCAACGCTGCTCGATCGTCGCGACGAACTCAAGCGTCGCCTCGTGCTCGAGCCCGGTGTTCGCGAACATCACGGTCGCGCACTCGGGCAACCCGCCGTTGCTTTCGAGGATGCGGCGCAGCATGTAGGCGCTCGTGCGCCCGCCCGACAGGCTGATCGCGGTGCGGTCGGTGATCCTGAACGGATCGCGGCCGGCAGGCGGTGCGACGTAGGGCTTGCCGACGCGGGGCTTCTTGACCGCTGCGGCGCCGTCGAACATTTCGATCGTGCTCATGCGGTGGCGACCTCTGCGAGCGGCACGAACTGGCCGGCGATGCCGCAGTCCTTGAGACACGCTGCGTTCTGGCGGCCGTAGGCGACCAGCGCCGACGGCGCGCCGCTGTTGGCCGCGGCGCGCGTGCCGTCGACGTGGTGGAAGTGCAGTCGGCCGGCGATGAACAGCACGGCGTCAGCCTTCGCCCACACTTCCTCGATCCAGCAGGCTGTCTCGGTGCGCGCGAAGATCAGCGCGATACCGTCGCCGTGGGTAGCGAGGCGCCTGAGCCATTGCGCGGTACTCGCGCCGTATGGCGGGTTGAGCCACACGCGGCCGTGCCAAGGCATCGCCAGGCCGTCGCACTCTTCGATGCAGTAGTGGCCCTTCGCCATGTTCCACGGCCGCACGGCTGGTGCGCAAGGGTCAAGGTCGAACGGGCCGAGCGCAGCGAGCACGTGCGGCGGCGTCAGCCACTCGTCCTTGCCCATCGCGTGACTCTGATGGCCGCCGATACCGAGTCCGCTCACACGCGCACCCAATCCGTGATCGGATTGCAGTGCACGCGCGGGTCGGTGGCCTGCACGTAGCCGACCTTGCGGATCAGCCCGGCGCCGGCGGCGCGGCGCATGATCCCGCCCCACGCGCGCTTGTCGGGCGGTGCGCTGACGCCCTTCTTCTCGCCGTGCTGGCGGGCCTGCTCGCCGGTGATGTGGTCGCCCGGCTTGAGGCCGAGCAGGAACACCTTGACGGACAGGAACGCGACCTCGCTCCACTCCGGGTTCGTGCGGTCGGCGTGCTTGATCGCTCGCGTGATGCCGCCGTCACGCTGCTGCTCGCGGGTGAACTCGTGGCGGTTCGGCGGCGGCGGTGGCGGCTCCGGGAAGAACGACAGTTGCGCGCTCATCGCAGGGCCTCGAGCATGTCGTCGGCGGTCTGCCGCGTGATGCGACGTTGCTCGCGCGCCACCGGCGGCGGGCGCAGCGGCTGCAAGTCGGCGTCGAGCAGGCCCGTGATGCGAGTACCGCAGTAGCCGCAGCGCAGCGCCGGCCCCTTGAAGCGCCACACCGGGCCGTAGCTGTGCTGGTTGAGCGCGACGACCTCGACCGGCGTACCGATCAGCGATCCGACGCAACTGAGGCGGCTGGTGTTGCGCACGACCATCGCAACGTCGTTGGGTTTGCAGTTCAATCGAACTCTCCTTCTCGAAGCGCGCGAAGGGCACGCTTGTGTTTGCGGCCGGGCGCGTTGCGCGCGCCGGTGGTGGTTCCGACATGCCATCCCGAACAACGCACGCATCTGTAAACGTCGGCGTTCGTTGAGTGCCGCTGGCGGATCGACTCGGCGCAGTGCTTGGCGTAGGCGCGCGTGTAGCGCACCTTCCCGCCGCACAGCACCGGCGCCGGCTCGTTCACGACGCGGGTTCCTTTTCGGTCAGCAGGTCGCGCAGGTACGTCGGCTCGCACCGCTTCGCCTTCACCATCTGCGCGCGCCAGGCGGGCGTGCACTCGGCGCAGAAATCGAACTCGGGGTTGAACTGCACGACGCGGCCCTTCTCGACCAGCAGCGGCGGCGTGCGCGGGTCGCGCGGCGCGGCCGTGTCGACGGCGTTGTGGATCTCGATCACGCCGCGCTTGAACAGCAGCGGGCCGGGGTGGTAGTCGGTGCGCTGCTCGAGCGCGGCCGACTCGCAGAACGACAGCCACGTGAGGCGATCGTCGAAGCAACGCGGCGCCGGTGGCGCGAGCATGCGCACCATCGACTCGCGCTTCATGCACCGGCGCCCTGGTCTGCGGTCTTCTGTACCGTTTCCGGTTCGATACCGAGCGCCTTGCGCATGCGTTCCTGCTGCATGCTCAACACCGCCTCACGTCCATACAGCCGCTCGGCCATCGTCCACGCAAGCAACTCGGATTCCGACATGCCCACTTCCCGCGACAAGCGAGTCCAGTCGTCAGCCATCCCGTCGGGCACGTTCGCCGCGACGCGGTTGGTCGCCTTGCCGAGCCTCGGCGGGAGCCCCGTCGAGCGCGAGAACGCGATCTCGGTGTCTTGGGAGGTTTCGTCGGCGTCAAACATGCTGGCTCGCATTCGTGGGTGGACGGCGGATGTCTACTTGCAGCGGATCAAGGACTTGAACGGGCTGATCGGGTGATGTGCCCTGCCCTACACCGTCGCGGCAGCGAGGTCGAGCAGCGGCTTGCCCTCGGGCCATGCGTCATCTGTGACGCGCACCCACTTGAGGTCGGGGCGCAACGCCTCGCACTTGAACCCGAGCGCGCGTTCGAGCGTCGGGCAGTGCTCGGCGGGAATCTCACCTGCCTTGACCCAATACTCGACGTTCTGCCGCTTGACGACGACGGGCGCGAGCAGCGCCGCCACGGCCGTCGGCCCACCAGCTTTCGCTAGCACCTTCTGGATGAACTTCTCGGGTGTCATGACAACGTTCGGCGGGAGCCGTGCAGCAAACTTGTTTGCATCATACGAGCAAACTTTGTTGCGGGCAAGCTCGGCAAAATCCTTTGCCATGAACACGCTCGGCAAGAAGGTCAAGGCGTTCCGTACGGCGCCGGAGCGCAAGTGGACCGCCGAGCGCATGGCGCAGGAGGTAGGCACGTCCCGTCAGAACATCCAGAACCTAGAGTCGCGCGGGTTCGGGCACCCCCGCTACATCGCCGACCTTGCTCGCGTGATGCGCACGACGGTCGATGCGCTTCTCGACAGGCAATCCACAGGTTCGTCAACGATCGTCGAGGACAAGACGGCGCGGATCGCCGAACTCGTGCGCGCGCTGGCCGTCTACTTCGGCCACGCCGACGAAGCAACACGAGAGGCCGCGGCCGGGGTGTTGCCACGCCTTGCCCTAAATCCCGATGGGGCGGAAGGAGTCGCGTCCCTACTTGAGAGGATGCTTGGCGCTCAAGATGAGCCCGCCAAGCCCGAAAAGGAAGCGTCGGCCGGATCGATCGCGATCACGTCGGCGCGCAAAAAAGAACGCACCGACCTGGGCTCACGGTTGGTCAAGACCACATCCTCGGCGCACAAGGGGCGCCGGGGCGGGGAGAAGTAGTAAATGCCGTACACCCTTGTGCCCGACGACGTGTCGCACGACACGGTGACCGCGCTTGAGCAACTGCTCGAAAGCGCACGCCAAGGTCAGACCATCGGGATCATCTTCGGCGTGATGATGAAGCGCCGCCGGTTCGCGGTGAATTGCGCCGGGGAGGCACGTCGCGATCCTTCATTCGCCCGCGGCATGTGCTGCGCGCTCGACGACGAGCTGTCGACGCTCGTCCACCAGCACGCGGGGCCGCCGACATCGTTCTGATGCGCTTACTGCTCATCGCCCTACTGGCCGTAGCGCAAGCGGCTCTCGGTGCCGAGACGTTCCTGCATTGCCGTGTCGTCGACACCAGCAAGTTGTGCGCCAAACAGCCTTCCTGGTGCGAGCGCCTGTACGCCATTGACGCCGCGCGCCGAACCGTGCGCCAGGTCGGCAATCACGGGGGCCCGATTCGCGAGGCGACGTTCGCGATTCGCGAGTGGAGTGACACCGAAATCACGGCCACGCGGCGGGGCCTTGGCAACACGCCTGGCGTGCGCTCTACACAGGTCGTGACCTTCAATCGAGTGACTGGCGGCTACCGTGAGTACGGCGAGTTTTATGACGCCGAAGGCAATTCGCTTTCCGAGATGGCGGCTACGGAGATTCTGTTCAAGGAGCGCGGCATTTGGGGCGCCGTTCATGACACGCTTGAGCACGGCGCATGCGAGGCAAAGCGGCCAGCGTTCTAGCTGCATACCTGGCGCTGTCTCTAGTCGCCACCGAGACGGAGGCTGCGCCGCGTTCGCGCGCAGCCAAGGCCGAGTTTCAGCGTCAACACCCCTGCCCTACCTCCGGCAAGCCGCGCGGCGCCTGCCCCGGCTTCATCATCGACCACGTGCTACCGCTATGCGCCGGCGGCGCCGATGCGCCCTCGAACATGCAGTGGCAGACCAGCGCCGACGCTCGGATGAAAGACCAGCGCGAGGCGCGCGAATGCCTGGCGCTGCGACGGGCTCGCCAAGAAAGATGACAGACGGAGCGCAAACTATCTTGCGTCACGCAAAGTAGTTTGCTACATTTCTCTCCACGCGCCGCACCCGGTGCGATTGGAGAGTTCAAGTGCACTGTCCTGTCCTGGCCCAAGAGGCCGTCGACGCCGAGCTTCACCGCCGCGTCGAGCGCGCTGAATTCCAGCGCCGCAACTACAACCCCCTCGCCGCGCTGATCGCGGCGGACCCGAACGTCAATCCGGCGTTCGCTGCGGCCGTCGTCGAAGCTGCCGAGGTCGCAGCGTGAGCGCGCAGCACACGCCGGGGTGGCGCGGACCGTGGGAGATCAGGACGTTGGTTTGCGATGACGCAAAGCGCCGCTCATTCGTCAGGCGCTCCACGTCGATTCCTGGCGTCAGCGAATGGCTGCATGGCGAGCACGGGAAGGTGGCGCGCTTCGACAGCCCGCGCGCTGCCCGCGCCGCCATCGCCGCCATCGCGGCCACCGGGAGCGCCGCATGAACCGCGATGCATGGCTCGACCGCGACAGCGGCTTCCAGACCCCGCGCCCGCCCTTCATCGTCGGCAAGCACTCGCTCAAGCCCTCGGTGCTGTCCACGCCGCCGGCACCGCTCGCGTGGCGGATCGTCGATGGCATCTGCGCCGTGGTTTTCGTCGGAACCGTCGTGATGACGCTCTCGGCGCCCGCGCGCGCTGCGCTGCTGGCCTTCGTGCGGAGCGTGCTGTGAAGCGCTCCAACGTGGGGCCGATCCTCAAGCTGTCGCCGCCGCCCGCGGAGCGCAACGCCGCGCCCATCGGCATCGGCTGGCGCCCCGGCCACATCGTCAAGCGCGACGACGCGGCCGGCACCTACAGCGAAATGAACCCGCCGCTCGACTCGCGCGCCGAGCGCGACCTGCAGGCCGCCCTGCTCTCACCCGTCCGCTTCAAGTTCTCCGTCGGCCGCATCGAAGCCGCGCGGAACGCGAAGCGCGTCAAACCCTGATCGGAGATCCACCGTGACCGAATCCACCAACGGCGCGCTCGTCGTGTCGCCAGTCAAGCAGTTCAGCCAGTTCATCGACAAGCTCAAGCCGCAAATGGCGCTCGCGCTGCCGAAGCACATGAAGGCCGATCGCATGGCGCGCCTGGCGCTCACCGCGTTCAGCAGCAGCGCCGAAATGCAGAAGTGCAGCTATCAGAGCATCGCGTCGTCGCTGATGACGGCCGGCGCGATGGGCCTCGAGCCCGGCGTCAACGGCGCGGGCTACCTGATCCCCTACAAGGGCACGTGCACCTTCGTGCCCGGCTGGAAGGGGCTCGTCGATCTGGTGTCGCGCAGCGGCCGCGCCTCTGTGTGGACCGGCGCCGTGTTCGCGGGCGATGAGTTCGACTACGCGCTCGGCGATCGGCCGTTCGTGACCCACCGGCC
Source organism: Burkholderiaceae bacterium (assembly GCA_035554275.1). Taxonomy (GTDB): domain Bacteria; phylum Pseudomonadota; class Gammaproteobacteria; order Burkholderiales; family Burkholderiaceae_C; genus LMDS01. The sequence continues at coordinate 5,767 of DATMIN010000389.1, read as the reverse complement.
CGGCGAGGAAACCGACCCGGCGAAGCTGGTGTACGTCTACGCGATCGGTCGCGTGAACGGCAGCGAGCACCCGGTCATCGAAGTGTGGTCGGTGCGCAAGGTCTGGATGCACCGCGACGCCTACAACAAGCAGGGCGGCAAGCACTACAGCTACCGGAACCCGGAAATGTACGCGCGCAAGGTGGCGCTGCTGCAGGTGCTCAAGTACATGCCGTCGTCGATCGAAGTGGCGAACGCGATCGCAGTGTCTGAGGCCGCCGAAATGGGCCGCGGCGCGATCATCGAAGGCGACTTCGTGACACTGACCGATCAGCCCGCGGACGACGGCGCGCCCGAGTCGACCGACACCGGCACCGGCGAGGTTCACAACGCGCTGCCGCTGATGACGCCCGCCGAGTTCGAGAAGGGCACGCTCGCCTGGAAGCTCATGGTCACGTCGGGCAAGAAGGCGCCGAACGACCTCATCGCTTTCATCGAAACCAAGACGCGGCTTTCCAACGAACAGAAGTTGGAAATTGCGTCGTGGGGCATCAAGGCTTCGGGAGCGCAGGAATGAAAACCCACACGCTCGTTCAACGCACCCACGAGTGGTACGCGCACCGCGCGCAGCACTTCAACGCCAGCGACGCGGCCGCCATGCTCGGCGTGTCGCCACTCAAGACCCGCGGCGAGTTGCTGCTCGAACTGCACACCGGCGTCGCGCGCGAGTTCAGCGACTACGTGCAGGAACACGTGATCGACCCCGGCAACGCCTTCGAGGCGCTGGCGCTGCCGTTCGCAGAGGCGATCGTCGGCGAGCCGCTGTACCCGGTCGTCGGCACGCTCGGCAAACTCTCGGCGTCGTTCGACGGGATCACGATGGCCGAGGACACGGCCTACGAGCACAAGCGCCTGAACGCGGCGCTGCGCGAATGCATGTCGGCCGTGATCGACGACAACGACCCGGCCCTGCTGCCTCTGCACCATCAGGTGCAGATGGAGCAGCAGTGCATGGTGTCGGGCGCCGGGCGCGTGCTGTTCCTCGCGACCGAGTTCGACGCCGACGGCAAGATGCTCGATCACCGCGCCTGCTGGTACAAGCCGCAGCCCGAGCTGGCCGCGCGCATCACCGCCGGGTGGGCGCAGTTCGCCGAGGATCTCGCGAACTACGTGCTGCAGCCAGCCGTCGCGCCGAAGCCGACCGCGGCCACGATCGAGGCGCTGCCGGCGCTCGTCGTCAAGACCGAGGGCCGCATCGTCAGCAGCAACCTCGGGCCGTTCCGCGACGCGGCGATGCTGTTCCTGTCGAGGATCAAGACCGACCTGCAGACCGATCAGGATTTCGTCGACGCCGATCGCACCGTGAAGTTCTGCGAGGACGGCGAAAAGCGCCTCGAACTCGTCAAGGCGCAGTCGCTCGAAGAAATGGCCGACGTTGGCGAACTGCACCGCACCATCGACACGATCAAGGAGACGATGCGCGCGACGCGCCTCAAACTCTCCAAGCTCGTCGACGAGCGCAAGGTGTCGATCCGCACCGAGATCGTCGCCGAGGCGCACGCCGCGCTGCGCGAGCATGTCGCGAAGCTGAACGGGCGGCTCGGGCATCAGTGGGTCGCCGCGCAGCCGCAATCGCTGTTCGGCGAGGCCGCCAAGGGCAAGCGCACCGTTGAGACGACGCGCGAGGCGTGCAACCTGGCGCTCGCGAACGCGAAGATCGCGGCCAACGAGCAGGCCGACCGCTTCGATGCGAACGCCAAGGCGCTGACGATCGACGGCAAGGACTGGATGTTCCTGTTCGCCGACTTTCAGAGCCCGATGGTCGGCGGCATGGAGCCGGCAACGTTCAAGGCGGTCGCCGAGTCGCGCATCAACGCGCACGAGGCGCGCGTGAAGGCTGAGGCCGATCGGGTCGAGGCGGCGCGCGTGGCCGAAGCCGCCCGCGTCGAGCGCCAGCGCGTCGCTGACGCCGCATTGAAGACCGAGATCGCCGCGTCGACACTGGCCCTTGCGCCGGCACAGCGCGTCGAGTACGCATCGGTGCGCGAGGCTGTCGCCGCGAACGCACCGAAGCCGGCCACGTTCCACGGCGGCGACGAGGCCGGCACGCTCAACGCCGGCCAGATCGCGCAGCGGCTCGGCTTCGCGCTGACGGTCGACTTCATTTCCGGCGACCTCGGCACGCCGCCGGCGACGACGCAGCGCCGCGCGACGCTGTGGACCGAGGCGCAGTTCGCGATCATCTGCCGGCGCCTCATCGTGCACGTGCAGACCGTGCAAGCCGTGGCGCAGCGCGACGCGGTGGCGGCATGAGGACCGACAAGAACTCCCGCGGCTGGCGACTGTACGCGCGCATCTTGCGCGAGGTCGCCGGCCGGTGCACCGCTCGGCAACTGTCGAGCCGGCTTGGCCTCGGCAACAACACCGGGTACTGCCTGATGCTGCGCCTCAAGGCACAGCGGCTGGTGCACGTTACCGAGTGGGTGAAGGGGTCCATTCGCGGGAACGTGGTCGCGCTGTACGCGCTCGGCGACGCCGAGGACGCGCCCCGCCCGCTGTGCGTCGTCTCTGGCAAGCCGCCGCGTCGCGTGCAGGCGCGCCCGGCGCCGACGCTGGAAGTGATCGCCTTCGCCGAAGTCATCCGCGCGATGGCAGAGCCCTGCACCTTGCAGATGCTCATGGAGGTCAGCGGCGGCAGTCAGAACCAAGTCGGCGAGTTCCTGCGCCTGGCGCGCTCCATCGGCGTGGCCTACATCGGCGACTGGATGCCGCGGCTGCAGGGCGGCGGATCGCCGGCGCCGATGTGGAAGTTCGGCATCGACAAGCCCAACAAGCCGCGCCCCGCGACGCAGAGCCGCCGCGCCATTGAACAGCGCTACCAACAGGGCCGGCGCCAGCGCGAAGGCATGTTGACCGTGCTGCGCGCGCTGTCGTCGAACGCACCAGAGTTCCAGCAGGCGGCGTGAGCCGCGTTTCCAACCACCACGAAAGGCACCCATGCAAGCCCGCACCTTCTCACAAACCGTCGAGGCTCTGCGCTTCGGCACCCTCTCCGACGAACTGACCAAGCAACTGCGCGATCTCGTCGCCAAGTGCTCCGAGTCCGGCCGCAGCGGCGCGCTCACGCTGACGCTGCAACTCAAGCCCGGCAAGGGCGGCCAGATCGAAGTGTTCGACGACCTCAAGGTGAAGCTGCCGAAGGAAGAACGCGGCTCGTCGCTGATGTTCGCGACGGTCGACAACAACCTGCAGCGCGAAGACCCGCGCCAGTTGCAGTTGGAAGGTCTGCGCACCGTCGACACCGGCACCGGCGAACTGCGCATCGCCAAGCAAGGCGCCTGACTGGCGCGCTCTCCGTCCATCAACTCCGAAAGCTCACATGGAAGATTCCACCATCATCAACGACGCGGCCGCACTCGGCACCGCGCTCGCGCAACCGCGCACGACCGTCAACGACTCCGACGATCCTTCGATCCCGTTCGTCGTCGTGCCCGAGGGCTACGAGGTTCACGACCTCGAGCGCCTGTTCCCGGTGCCGGCCCGCAAGAAGGGCACGATCGAGTTCCGCGACGCGGGCAGCTTCTGCCGGGCGGTGAAGGACAGCGCCGAAGGCGGCGCGACCAAGCTCTACGGCAACCCGCGCACGCCGTCGTTCAAGGCGGTGTTCAACGACCACGGCTCAGAGCCCGGTTGGCAGGATCACATCGCCACCTACGCCTGCCCGCTCTCGATCGAGTGGAAGACGTGGATGGGCAATAACAAGAAGCAGGTCAACCAAGAAGTGTTCGCGCAGTTCATCGAAGACAACTCGCCCGACTGCGCGGTGCCGAGCGCGGCCGACATGATCGAGATTTCGCGCACGCTCGAAGCGAAGAAGAAGGTCAACTTCGCGAGCGGCATCCGCCTCTCGAACGGTCAGACCGAACTGACCTACGAGGAAGAAGTGACCGGCACCGCCGCCAAGGGCCGACTGACGATCCCAGAGATCTTCACGCTCGGTATCCCGGTGCTCGAAGGCGGCCCGCGGTACGCCGTCGAGGCGCGGCTGCGCTACCGCATTGCCGACGGCGGAAAGCTCACCCTCTGGTACGACCTGCTGCGCCCGCACAAGGTGCTCGAAGACGCAGCCGCCGAGGTCTGGAAGCTGATCGAGGACACGACCGGCTTCAAGGTGCTCAACGGCGGGTGATCGCCTGATCCCACCGGCCAGCGGGATGTGCCGGCCGCCCTCAACTTCAAGGAATGCCATGAACGCTTCAACCCAAGCCGGCGGTTCGCTCGGCCGCGCGCCACTGACCGCGGTGCCATCACCGACCCCCGAAATCGAGCAGGAAATGAACCGCCTGAGTTCGAGTATCGAGCGTGCCGCTGGCGGATTCGGCGCCCTCGCGACGCGCCTGCACAGCGTACGCGTTCAGGAATCGCTGGACACCAAGGGGTCCGGCGTGGGGCCGAAAGAGATCGAGCCGTCGTCGCCCCACGGGCAGTTCCTGCGCAGCATGAGCGACCGCATCGAATCGCTCTGCGAGAACGTCGAGTACCACTTGCGCACCGTCGCGCTGCCTGGCTGATCCGAACCCCTCGGCGGCGCCGGTCGCCGCCAACTTCAAGGAGCCCTTGCCCATGATCGCGTTAACCAAAATCAGCAACAGCAGCATGATCGCCGCGCACGGCTACGACCCTGTGCATCAGGTGCTCGCCGTCGAGTACCACGGCGGTAGCGTCTTTCACTACAAGGGCGTCGAGCCGGATATCGCCGCCGCCCTGGCCGTGGCCGAGTCGCCAGGAAAGTTCTTGAACTCGCGCGTGCGCGGCATGTACGACCACGAGCGCATCGTGACCGATCCCGTCGACGCGCCGCTCGAGCAGACAGCGGGAGCATGAACGTGCAGCCCGTCGTCGAGAAGGTTACGCCCCAGAAGGCCGAGGCGTGGCTGAACCAGAACAAGACGAACCGCAAGCTGCGCGAGGGTGTCGCCGAGAAGTACGCCGACGACATGACGAACAGCCGGTGGACGCAATGCACCGCCCCGATCGCGTTCTACAAGGACGGCGACCTCGCGGACGGTCAGCATCGCCTGTTCGCCGTCTCTCTGTCGGGCGTGCCGCAGACGTTCATCGTCTTGCGCGACCTCGACCGAAAGGACGGGCTGAACATCGACACGGGGCTTTCGCGCGACCTCGTTGATGCCGGCCGCATCAGCGGCACCGACACCGACCTGTCGCGCGCGCTCATTAGCGCGGCTCGTGCCATCGCCGAAGGCGACGCGCAGCGCAGCGCCACGTCGAACGCCGCCAAGCTCGCAATCGTCGAGGAACACCGCGCCGCCGCGCAGTGGGCTGCGACCAACGTGCGCCGGGTGCGCTACCTGAGCAATGCATCGGTGCTCGGCGCCGTGGGCCGCGCGTGGTACGTCGAAACCGATCACGCCAAGCTCAAGCGCTTCTGCGACGTGCTCGGCGACGGCTTCTCGGCCGGCGACTCGGAGTCGGCCGCCATCGCGCTGCGGAACTACCTGATCGCACGCACGTCGTCGGCGTCGACGGCGGCGTGTTGGCGCGATACGTTCTTGAAGGCCATGAACGCCATCGCGTACTTCATGGCCGGGAAGAAGCTCACGGTCATCAAGGGCGTCACCGACGAGGCGTACCCGCTCAAGGGCAAGGGCCGGAAGCGGGGACGCTGATCGTGGCCGATTCGTTTAACTTCGACGGCCTGACGCCGGCGCAGCAGCGGCTGCTGTCGTTCGCCGGTTGGGAACCCGGAGCCTTCCAGAAGCAGCCTCGG
>DATMIN010000388.1:0-3817 GCA_035554275.1 Burkholderiaceae bacterium | reverse complement strand
CGAGGCCGAGCAAAACGAAGAGGCTGTTCAAGGGCGGTTCGAAAGGGCGCTGCGACGGCCCGGCATTGTGGCGCAGCGAGCGGTGCGCGCCTTGACACACGGCCTTCGGGGCCCGTGGCAGACTCGCAGCGCGCCCCGCGGGCGGGCGACAACAGGGGCCGTTGATGGTGGTGTGGCTCAGGCGACTGGCGTGGGGCGTGGGCGCGGTGCTGCTGTTGTGGGCGGTGCTGTGGCTCGGCCTGCCGGCGCTGCTGAAATGGCAGCTGCCGTTGCGCGCCAGTGAAGCGCTCGGCCGGCCGGTGACGCTCGGCGCGGTGACGTTCCATCCATGGAACCTCGACCTCACGCTGGACGACCTCGCGATTGCCGCCGCGCCCGGCGCGCCGGGTGCCGCGCCCTCCGGACCGGAGCCGCTGCTGAAGATCGGCCGCGTCCACGCCAACCTGTCGGCCGCGTCGCTGTGGCGGCTCGCGCCGGTGCTCGAGGCGCTCGAGGTCGACGCGTTGCGGCTGCGCGTCGCGCGCACCGCGGCGGGCCACTACGACATCGACGACCTGATCGCGCGCTTCACGCCGAAGCCCGACGCGAAGCCGGCCGCCGAGCCGGCACGCTTCGCGCTCTACAACGTGCAGCTGCGCGACGCGCAGGTTCGCTTCGACGACCGGCCGGTGCAGCGCGTGCACACGGTCGACGCGCTCCACCTGACGCTGCCGTTCGTCTCGAACCTGCCGGCGCAGGTCGAGATCAAGGTCGAGCCGCGGCTCGCGTTCAAGCTCAACGGCGCGCCGTTCGACAGCGGCGCGCAGGCGCTGCCGTTCGCACAGACCAAGAGCGGCGACCTGACGATCGCGTTCACCGACCTCGACCTGAAACCCTACCTCGGCTACCTGCCCGATTCGCTGCCGGTGCGCGTGGCTGGCGGCAGCGTCTCGGCCGATCTGCACCTCAACTTCGTCGCGCCGCCGAACGGCGCGCCGGTCGCGGCCCTCAAGGGCCAGCTCGCGGCCAAGGATCTGGCCGTCGCCGACCGGGCCGGCGCGCCGCTCGTCGGCGTGCAGCGGCTGCAGCTCGGCCTGCGCGAACTGCGGCCGCTGGCGGCGCGCACGCTCGCGTTCGAGCGGCTGCGCGTCGAGGGGCTGGTGTTGCACGCGACGCGCGACGCGGCCGGGCGCATCAACCTGCTGCAGCTCGCACCGCCGGCCGCGACCGAGGCCGCGCCCGCGCCACCGGGCTGGAAGGTCAGCCTCGAGGCGCTCGAGCTGGCCGACGCGCGCATCGACTGGAACGACGCCGCGGTCAAGCCGGCCGCCGCGCTGCGGCTCGACGGCCTGGCGCTCAGCGCGACGCAGATTCGCTGGCCGCTGACCCAGCCGGTGCCGGTCAAGCTCAAGGGCACGCTGCGCACGCAGGACAACGCGAGCGCGCCGGCGCTCGCCGAGTTCAGCGCCGAGGGCCCGGTGACCGACCACGACGCGAAGCTCGCGCTCGGCATCGACGGCGTCTCGCTCAATGCGTTCGCGCCGTATCTCGCCGGGACGCTCGTGCCCGCGCTCGACGGGCGCCTGGCCGCGCAGGCGCAGGTCGACTGGTCGGGCGCGGCCGATGCGCCGCGGCTGCAGCTCGTGATCGACCAGCTCGCGCTCGACGACCTGCGCCTGCGCGAAGGCAGCGGCCGCGGCGCGCTTGATGCGGTGGCGCTGAAGCGGCTCGTGCTCGCCGACGTGAAGGTCGACCTGCTGGCACGCAGCGTCGCGCTCGGCCGCGTCGCGCTGACGCAGCCGGTGATCGCATTGGCACGCGATGCGAAAGGTCGGCTGAACGCGCAGGGCTGGCTCGTCGGCGGCGACGCGCCCGCCTTCGCGTCGGCCACGAAGGCGCCGCCCGCGCCGGCGTGGCAGGTGCGCCTCGACGAGCTGACGATCGACGGCGGCCAGCTGCGCTTCAGCGACGCCGCGGCGCGCCCCGGCGGCGGCGAGCCGCTGCGCGTCGAGCTCGCGCAGCTGAAGGTCGTGTTGCAGCATTTGACGTGGCACGGCGAGCGTGCCGTGCCGCCGGCCGAGCTGCAGTTGAGCGCGCGCGTCGCCGCGCCGCGCGCCGGCCCGCGCGACACCGGCAGCCTCGACTACAAGGGCCGCCTCGGCGTGCAGCCGCTGCTCGCCGACGGCCGCGTGAAGATCGAGCGCTTCCCGGTCGCGCTGTTCGCGCCTTACGTCGGCGACCGCGCGCGCCTCGCGCTGATCCGCGCGCAGGCCGGCTACACCGGCAGCGTCGCGGTCAAGCAGCAACCGGCCGGCCTCGACATCGCCGCGGCCGGCGACGTGCTGCTCGGCGATGTGCACGTCGCCACACTCCCCGAGCCGGGTTCGCGCGCGAGCCTCGCGAACACCGACGAGCTGCTGAGCTGGCAGGCGCTCGCGCTGAAGGGCGTGAAGGTCAGCATGAAGCCGCGCGCGCGGCCGGGCATCGAGATCGGCGAGGCCGCGCTGAACGACTTCTACGCCCGCCTCGTCGTCACCGAGCAAGGCCGCCTGAACCTGCAGGACGTGGCCGGTGCGCCCGACGACGCCGCCTCGGCGCCGCCCGCCGCTGCGCCGGCACCGCCACCATCGCCGGCCTCCGCGGCCGCGTCGGCACCGGCCGGCGGCGAGCCGCTGCCGATCGACATCCGCGTCGGCGCGACCAAGATCACCAACGGCCGCGTCGATTTCACCGACCACTTCGTGCGCCCGAACTACAGCGCCGCGCTGACCGAGCTGAACGGCGCGCTCGGCGCGTTCGCGTCGGGCAGCCGCGAGATGGCCACGCTCGCGCTGCGCGGCCGCGCCGAGGGCACGGCGCTGCTCGAGATCAGCGGCCAGCTCAACCCGAGCGTCAAGCCGCTCGCGCTCGACATCCGCGCCAAGGCCACCGACCTCGAACTCGCGCCGCTCTCGCCGTACGCCGGCAAGTACGCCGGCTACGCGATCGAGCGCGGCAAGCTGTCGATGGACGTGGCCTACAAGATCGACGCCGACGGCAAGCTCAACGCCTCGAACCAGGTGATCCTGAACCAGCTCACGTTCGGCGACAAGATCGAGTCGAAGGACGCGACCAAGCTGCCGGTGCGCCTCGCGGTCGCGCTGCTGAAAGACCGCAACGGCGTGATCGACATCAACCTGCCGGTCAGCGGCAGCATCAACGACCCGCAGTTCAGCGTCGGCGGCATCATCGTCAAGGTCATCATCAACCTGCTGACGCGCGCGCTGACCGCGCCGTTCGCGCTGCTCGCGGGCGGAGGCGGCGGCGACGATCTGAGCCTGGTCGAGTTCAAGCCCGGCACCGCGCAGATCGCGCCGGCCGGCCTGGCCGCTGTCGACAAGGTCGCAAAGGCGCTGACCGAACGGCCGGGCCTGAAGATGACGGTGACCGGCGCCGCTGACCCGGCCTCGGAGCGCGACGCGTTCCAGGCCGCCGCGCTCGACAACCGGCTCGCCGCCGAGCAGCGCCGCGAGGCGCTGCGCGCCGGCACCGCCGCACCCGCCGCCGGCAGTGCGCCGAGCGCGCCGGCCGCGCTCGCCGGCGACGAGCGCGCCCGGTTGCTGAAGCAGGTCTACAAGGACACCGAGCTGCCCGACAAGCCGCGCAACGCGCTCGGCTTCGCCAAGGACCTGCCCGGCCCCGAGATGGAGGCGCTGCTGAAGGCGCGCGCGCCGGTCACGACCGAGGCGATGCGCGAACTCGCGCTGCAGCGCGGCATCGCGGTGCGCGACGCGCTGATCGCCAAGGGGCTGCCGAGCGAGCGGCTGTTCCTCGCCGCGCCGAAGCTGCGCGCCGCCGA
>DATMIN010000387.1:0-5294 GCA_035554275.1 Burkholderiaceae bacterium | reverse complement strand
GGGGCCGAACACGCGGAAGTTGCCGTGCGCGAGATTGAGTTTCATCACATCACGCACGAACGGCCCGAGCCGGCGCGTCGCCTCGGCCTCGACGCCGCCCGGCGCGGCCACGGCCACCGCGTAGTCGCGGAAGTGCGGCATTGCGAGCGGCTGCAGCAGCACGCCGCCATTGGCGTGCGAGTTCGCGCCCATGCGCCGCTGCCCGGTCGGCGCCAGTGCCGCGAACTCGTCGCGAAACTTGCCCTGGCCATCGAACAGCTCTTCGGGCCGGTAGCTCCTCATCCAGTCCTCGAGCTGCCGCAGGTGCTCGGGCGTCTTGACGCTTCCGATCGGCACCTGGTGTGCCCGCCATGTGCCCTCGACCGGCTTGCCGTCGACGACCTTCGGGCCGGTCCAGCCCTTCGGTGTGCGCAGCACGATCATCGGCCAGCGTGGGCGCAGCGCCGGGCTCGCCGTGCCGACAGATCGCGCTTCGCGCTGGATCGTGCGGATCTTCGCCAGCACCGTGTCCAGCGTGGCGGCCAGGCTCTGGTGCACCAGCGACGGATCGTCGCCCTCGACGAAGTGAGGGTCGTGCCCGTACCCTCGCAGCAGCTCGGTCAGTTCAGCGCGGCCGATGCGCGCCAGCACGGTCGGGTTGGCGATCTTGAAGCCGTTCAGGTGCAGGATCGGCAAGACGGCGCCGTCGCGCGCCGGGTTCAGGAACTTGTTGGAATGCCAGCTCGCGGCGAGCGGGCCGGTTTCCGCTTCGCCGTCGCCGACGACGCAGGCGACGATCAGGTCCGCGTTGTCGAACGCGGCGCCGTACGCATGCGCCAGCGAGTAGCCGAGTTCGCCGCCTTCGTGGATCGAGCCCGGCGTTTCCGGCGACACGTGGCTGGGGATGCCGTTCGGCCACGAGAACTGGCGGAACAGGCGCTGCATCCCGTCGCGGCTCTGCTCGATGGCGGGATAGCGCTCGGTGTACGACCCTTCGAGATAGCTGTTCGCGACGATCCCGGGGCCGCCGTGGCCCGGGCCGATCACGTACATCATGTTCAGGTTGTTCTCGGTGATCAGCCGGTTCAGGTGCACGTACAGCAGGTTCAGGCCCGGCGTGGTGCCCCAGTGCCCGAGCAGCCGGGGCTTGACGTGCTCGAACGCCAGCGGCGACTCGAGCAGCGGATTGGCCTGCAGATAGATCTGGCCGACCGACAGGTAGTTGGCGGCGCGCCAGTAGGCATGCGTCTTCCGCAGCAGTTCAGGACTCAGGGGTTCGGGCATGGTGTTCTCCGGAAGCACCGATCGCGCTTCACTGCCAACCATAACGGCGGATGTAGAAGCGCTTCATCGCAGTGGTCAAGGCGCAGTACGCGACCACGATGGCGGCGAGCCACGAGAAGTAGGCGCTGGGCAGCGCTTGCCGTCAGCAACGCGGGTTGCTTTGAGCACGCCGCCAGCAGCGCGTCGTAGCGAATCGTCCAGACTTCGCCGGTGTCCATCGCGATCGCGTCGCCAGCGTACCGGCCGTTGGCGATGCCAGTCGAAGCCCAGCCAGTCGCCGCGAAACTTCGGTCCGACGACCTGATCGCGCCCGCCGGGCGACAGATTGACGAAGACGATGGCGTGAGAAACCGGCGTACGCATCCAGATGCCCCCTTCGGAGGAGGCTCAGGACATCGAAGCGGGGATCGCTGGCCGAGGCGGGCGCTCGGGTGCGGCGGTAGGGGATCTAGGCCGCGCGCTTGTCGTCGTCGTCCAGGGGCGCCGACGGCGGCGCCTCTTCGGCTGCACTTCGCTCTCGTCGAAATGTCGCGTCCACCGCGACCTCGGGCACAGTATCCCAGCCGACGCGCTCCGCGATTGCCGCCGCCAGGTCGGCGGAATCTCTCAGCGCCATGAGCGGATCGCGCGCGCGAATCCGAATCGTTGCGCGGGCCAGCCACGCCGCTGGCGTTAGAAAGCTCCTGTCCATCCCGATCTCCTTCCTGATCGCGACAAAATCAGACACAGCGAGTGGGAAGAATAGCCCACGTTCAGGCGCTGGTGCAACCGGCCCCATCCGTCTGTTCGGTAGCGAACAGACGGGCGCCGCGGTCCGCAGGAAAGTGCGCGCCACCATCGCCGAGGCGGACGCTCGGGTGCGGCCCGTAGCGTTGATCATTCGCGGCAAGGCGGGCCGACAGGCTGCGCAGCGGCAAGCGCGCAAGGACGAGCTGATGGCCGAGGCACTTTGACCGCGCGTCGCCGGGCCGCCGCTCTCGCCAGTTCCGGCCAGGTGCCGCCGTGGACGTCGGCCAGCTCGTCGGCTTCTTGCAAGCACACGATCTTCGGATCGTGACCGCCGAGTCATGCACCACTGGGCTGATCGCGTCGACCTCGGCGTTCGCGCTGAAACTATCGCGGAGTTCGGACTGACCAGTGAACAGGTGGCAATCGAGATGGCGCTGGGCGCTCTCAAATGCGGATCGGCCAACCTGGCCGTGTCCAATACTGGGGTGGCAGCAGTTCAGCGACGGAAGTCTGTGAGTTGCGCCATCTGCGCGGACTACGCGGCCGGCTTCCCGCCGACACCCGTGTAAGGGACAAGGGTCACGCAAAAGTCCCGCAGCAAGAAAAAACGGCCTAGAGACCGAAATCTCTAAGCCGTTGATCCATTTCTTGTTTTTTGGTGCGGCTGGCAGGAATCGAACCCACGACCCCTTGGTTCGTAGCCAAGTACTCTATCCAGCTGAGCTACAGCCGCGAAGCTGCGCAGTATATCAGCCGTGACGCCCGGTTCAGCCGAGCCGGGCGGCGGCCTCGAAGCTGCTGGCGGCGCGCGCCGCGTCGCCCTCCTGTTGCGCCAACGCGGCCAGCGCGAGCCAGGCCTTGCGGCGCGGCGCCACGGCCAGCGCCGTGTCGCCGCCGGCCTGCTCGAGCAGGCGGCGCGCCTTGCCCCAGAGCTGGCGTTCGGCCAGGGCGCAGCCGACCGCGAGCGCGACCGCGCCCTCGCGCGCGAACGCGGTCGAGGCGGCCTCGAGGCGCGGCAGCCATTCGGGGCCGATGCCGGCGATCGCGTTGACGAGCGCGAGCGCCACCGCGGCGCGCTCGTCGGTACCGAGCTCGACCGGCGCTTCCCAGAACGGCCGCAGCCAGCCGCGCGCCTCGTCGTGCGCACCGAGCGCGGCAGCACGGTCGGCGGCACGCGCGGCGACGAAGGCGTCGCGCCGGTCGAGCGCATCGAACTGGTTCCACACCCGCTTCAGCTGATCGATGTCGTGCGCGGTGTCGAGCGACTCGAACGCGAGCGAGCGCAGCAAGCCCTGCGCCGCGACCTTCGAGAAGCCCTGGTGCTTGGCGAGCAGCCGCGCGGTCTTCAGCGCGTCCTGCGGCTGGCGGCCGAGGCGCGTGGCCTGCAGGCGCAGCCGCAACGCGTGGGTACGGCGCGCCACGCCCTGCGGCAGCTCGCCGAGCAGCTCGAGCGCGCGCACCGCGTCGCGGTCGTCGAGCGCCCATTCGGCGGCGAGCAGCCGCGCGCCCTCCTCGGCCGAGCGCGCGGCCACGCTGCGGCGCGAGAGGTCGAGCGCGAGCCGCAGCTCCTCGTCGCGCAGCGCGCGGTCCTGCAGGCGGTGCGCGCTGCCGGCGGCGAGCAGGTGGCCGAGCACGGTGAACTCGTTGTCCTGCGCGAGCTCGGGCGTGTCGGCCTGGATCACCAGCGCGCGCTGCGCCGACTTCTGCGCCCGCGTGTAGCGCCCGCCGAAATACTGCGCGAGCGCGTCGCGCAGCGCCGCCTGCGCGCTGCGGTCGCGCCGCGCCACGCGCCACTCGCGCGCGCGCCGCGGCAGGCCGACGAGCGCGGTCAGCGCCTGGATCGCGGTGACGATCACGAAGCAGCTGCCGAGCAGCGCGAGCAGGAACAGGTTCAGCGACAGGTCCACGCGCCAGCCGCGCCAGTAGAACGTGACCAGGCCGTCGTTGGTGCCGAGCGTGGTCGCCGCGAGCACGGCCACGCCGAACAGCAGCACGAACCAGACGACGTTGCGCATCGCGCGGCCTGCCCTCGCGCCCGCTCAGCGGCCGGCCGCCGCCGCGGCGAGCGCCGCGAGCGTGTCGTCGGGGCGCGGCACGACGACCTGGCGCGCCTGGCCGAGCACCTGGCGGACCAGTTCGCTGGCGAGCACGGTGCGCTTGGCATTGCGGTCGAAGTAGCGGTCGAGCGCGGCCTGCGCGGCCATCAGGTCGGCCTGCGCGGTGTCGAACTGGCGGCTCAGCAGCGCGAGGCGCGCGTTCAGCAGCCGCAGCTTCAGGTTCTCGCGGATGAAGAAGGTCTGCTCGGGCGCGAGCAGCATCGCCTCGGGGTGGTCGATGCGCGTCACGCGCACCAGCGACTTGAGCTCGCCCCAGACCTTCTCGCCGAGCGCGTTCCAGAAGTCGAAGCGGCTGGCCTCGGGCGGCGCCGGCGGCGCGGCGCTCGCGGGCACGACCGCACCGCCCTTCGCCGGCTTCGCGGCCGGCGCCGGGCGGGCCGCGGGCGCCACCGGTGCGACCGGCGGCGCGGGCCGTGCGTCGGCCACGCCGAGCAGCGGCAGCTCGTCGACGCCGCGGATCGCCTCGTCGAGCTTGACGCCGAGCGCGCCGATGTCGGCCACGCCGGTCGCCTTGACGCGCTCGAGGTCGCGTCCGATCGCACGGCGCACGCCCTCGAGGCGCGGCTGGTTGTAGCGCGCGAGGCGCTCGTCGGCCTGCTTCAAGGTGGCCACCAGCGGCTCGGCGCTGCCGGTGATCGCGTTCTGCTGCAACGCGACGCGGATCGACGCCTCGACGTCGACCAGCAGGTTCTCGTCGCGCGAGCGAGAAAGCGACTGAATCAGGTCGTCGAGCTGGCTGCGCTGCACCGCCACCTCGGACAGGCGCGCCTCGAGCAGCGCGACCTTCGCGCTCGCGTCGCTCACGCCCTCTTGCGCCTGCTTGGCCAGCGCGCGCGCCTCGCCGGCCTGCACGGCGCTCTCCTGCTGGCGCCGCACCAGCTCGGGCTCGAGGCTGGCGCCGCGCTGGTCGGCCTTCCAGGCCAGCACCAGCGCCGCGGCGCTGACCACGCCGAGCAGCAGCAGCGCGCCCCACAACGCGCGCAGCGCGCGGCGCGGCGGCACGTCGGCGGCGGCCGGCGCGCCGGCGCCGACGCTCGCGACAGGGGCATTGAATTCGTCGTTCACGGCCGGATCGATTGTAGGCACGCGACCACCGCGGCCAGCGTCGCGCGCGCCTCGACGACGCGCCCGAAGCCGGCGCGGCGCGCACGCTCGGCGATGCGCGGATGGGTCGCGACCGCGGTG
>DATMIN010000386.1:0-7014 GCA_035554275.1 Burkholderiaceae bacterium | reverse complement strand
GATGCCGCGCGCGGCGCGCACGAAGCCGCCCCACGCCGCGCGCGCGAGCGCACCGCCGACGCTGACGCGGCGCACGCCGAGCGCGGCGATCTCGGCCAGCGTCAGCTCGCCGGGCGCGCCCACCAGCAGGTTGACCGGCTTCGGCGCGACCGCCGCGACGACCGCAGCGATCTCGTCGCGCGTGCGGACGCCGGGTGCGTACAGGCAGTCGGCGCCAGCCTGCGCGTAGGCGCGCAGTCGCACGAGCGTGTCGGCGAGGTCGGGCCGGCCGGCGATGAAGTTTTCGGCCCGGCCGACGAGCATCACATCGGCGCCAGAGGCGTCGACCGCGGCGCGCGCGGCCCGCAGCCGCGCGACCGCGTCGTCGAGCTCGCGCAGCGGGTGCGCCGGGTCGCCGGTCGAATCCTCGATCGAGATGCCGGCGATGCCGGTGTCGATCGCGAGGCGCACGCTCTGCGCGACACCTTCGGCATCGGCCGCGAAGCCGCTCTCGAAATCGGCGTTCAGCGGCAGCGCGGTGGCCGCGACCAGCTCGCGCAGGTGCGCGAGCACGGCGTCGCGCGCCATCGCGCCGTCGGCGCGGCCGCGCGACCAGGCCGCGCCCGAGCTCGTGCTCGCGAGCGCGCGAAAGCCCAGGCTCTCGAGCAAGCGCGCGCTGCCGGCATCCCACGGGTTCGGGATCACGAAGCAGCCGGCTTCGTGCAATTGGCGGAAGGCGCGGCGGCGCGCGGCGAGGTCGGCAGGCGTGGGGCTCATCGGGACCGGTCTCCTTCGTTGTCGCGCCGCCGTCAGGCGGCGAGCTTCAGGTAGGTCGCATCGATCGCGCGCGCGAACGTGCGCTGCTCGCGCACGATGAAGCGCTCGCGCCGCGCGAACTCGAAATTCTCGCGCGCCTGCGGGTCGGCCTTCAGGCGCGTGCGATAGGCCTCGTAGGCGGCGAGGCTGGCGAACGAGATCAGCCCCCAGGCCTCGACGTTCGAGCCCTCGTGCGGCGCGAAGTAGCCGAGCAGCTCGCCGCCGCAGCGCGGAATGATCGCGGCCCAGCGCTCGGCGTAGGCCTCGAAGTGATCGAGCTGGAACGGGTCGAGCTCGTAGCGGATGAAGCAGGTGATCGTCATCGGGGCCTCCGGGGCGGTGAACAGGCCGCGACTGTGCGCGCGCGCGGCCGCCCGATGCTTCGTCGCGTGCCGAAGCACAATGCGTTGGTCGTCGCCGCCATCGGAGATCGCCATGCGCCTCGGAGCCTTCGTCTGCAGCCTGCTGATGCTCGGCGCGCTGCCGCCGGCCCTCGCCGCCGACGACGCGGCGCGGGCCGACGCGATCGCCGAGGCCGAGCGGCGTGCGGTGCGCGGCGTGATCGAGTCGCAGCTGAAGGCCTTCGCCGACGGCCGCGCCGCCGCTGCGTTCGCGCACGCGACGCCGGCGATCCGCGCGCAGTTCCACGACGCCGCGACCTTCATGACGATGGTGCGCGGCAGCTACCCGATGCTGATCAAGCCGGCCGCGGTGAGCTTCTTCCAGCCCGAGTGGCGCGACGGCACACTGGTGCAGGGCGTGCAGTTGCGCGATCGCGACGGGCGCCTGTGGCGCGCGGTCTACCAGCTCGAGCGCGATGCCGGCGGGCGCGGCTGGCGCATCGGCGGCTGCGCGGTCGCACCCGACCGCGAATCGGCGACGTCGTAGTTTTCGCCTCAAGTCCGCGCCGATCGCGCCGAATCTAGGGCATTGGTTCCCTCCGAGGGACTCTCCGAGCCCGACGAGACGAACGCACCGTGCCCTACCTTCCTTCCAGCTATGACCCCTGGGGCGTCGCTGCTTCGCTGCTGATCGCGAGTTTCGCGTCGTATGTCGCGCTCGATCTGGCGAAGCGAGTGCGCGCCCAGGAGAAGGGCGTCGCCACGGGCTGGTGGGTCGGCGGCTCGATCGCGATGGGCACCGGCATCTGGTGCATGCACTTCGTGGGCATGCTCGCGTTTTCGCTGCCGATTGCGCTGGGCTACACCCACGCGCTGACCGTGGCCTCATGGGTCGCCGGGGTCGCGGTGTCGGCGGTGGCGCTGTTCGTGGCGAGCCGCGGCTCGCTCACCTGGCGCCGCCTGGCGGGCGGGGCGTCGGCCATGGGGATCGGCATCTGCACGATGCACTACACCGGCATGGCGGCGCTCGACATGGCGCCGGGCATCGTCTGGAACCCGCTGCTGGTGGCCGCCTCGGCATTGATCGCGGTCGGCGCCTCGGCGGCCGCGCTGCTGATCTTCTTCTGGCTGCGCAAGGTCAACGGCACCCGCGCGCTGCTCTACCAGGGGGTCGCCGCGGGGGTGATGGGCGCCGCCATCTGCGGCATGCACTACACCGGCATGGCCGCCGCCAGCTTTCCGGCCGGCGCCATCTGCTTGAGTGCCAGCTCGCTGGCCGGCAACAGCCTCGGCGCGCTGGTGGCGCTGTCGTCGGTGGCTCTGTTGACGATGACCTTGTTCACGTCGAGCATGGACGCGCGGATGCAAAGCAAGACGGCGCGCCTCGCCGGCTCGCTCAAGGTCGCGAACGCGGAGCTGCAGACCGTCAACGAAGAACTCCAACGACGCGCCTTCCTGGACCCGCTCACCGGCCTGGCCAACCGGCTGCTCTTCGAGGACCGTCTGCTGCACGCACTCAAGCGCATCGAACGCGCCGACGAGCGCATCAGCGGGCGCAGCGCGGAAAAGGTCGCGGTGCTGTTCGTCGACCTGGATGGCTTCAAGCCGGTCAACGACTCGTTGGGCCATGCCGTCGGCGATCAGGTGCTGCAGGAAGCGGCCAGACGCCTGCGTGCCGTCGCGCGCGACAGCGACACGGTGGCGCGCATCGGCGGCGATGAGTTTGTGCTGCTGATGGAGGACGTGACCGGCCTGGCCGACTGCGTCACGCTGGCGCGCCGGCTGGTCGAGGCGCTCGCGCGGCCGTTCGACACGGCGGACCGAAGCGTCGAGATCACCGGCTCGGTCGGCATCGTCGCCTATCCGGATCACGGCGAGAAGGACAAGCTCGTCGCGCATGCCGACGCCGCGATGTACGCCGCCAAGCGCGCCGGCGGCAACACCTACGCGCTGTTCGAGTCGCACATGGACGCCCGCGCACTCGAGACGATGAGCCTGCAAAACGATCTGCGCCACGCGATCGAACTCGGACAGCTGCAGCTGTACTACCAGCCCAAGGTCGATGGGCGACTCGGGCAGATCCGCGGCGTCGAGGCCCTGCTGCGCTGGAATCATCCCGAGCGTGGCCTGGTCGGCCCCGGCGTCTTCATTCCGATCGCCGAGCGCTTCGGCCTGATCAACAGCATCGGGAACTGGGTCATCAGCGAGGCGTGCCGCCAGATGCAGGCGTGGGCCGGCGACGGCTTGCGCATGCGCGTGGCGATCAACCTCTCGATCCATCAACTGCGCGAAGACGACCTGGTCGAGCGCATCGGCAAGGCGCTGGCGCGCCATCAGGTCGAACCTTCACAGCTGCTGTGCGAGATCACCGAATCGGTGGCGATGGAAGACATCAAGGCCACGCAATGCGCATTCGAAGGGCTGGCGCGGATCGGCGTGTTCCTGTCGATCGACGACTTCGGCACCGGCTATTCGAGCCTGAGCTACCTGCGCCAGCTGCCGGCGCGGCAGCTCAAGATCGACCGCAGCTTCGTCAGCGACCTCGAGACCAGCAACGACGCCCGAGCGATCGTCAGCGCCGTGATTCACATGGCACACGCGCTGAGTCTGGGGGTCGTCGCCGAGGGTGTCGAGACCCAGGGCCAGCGCGACATCCTGCTCGCTCTGGGTTGCGATGAATTGCAGGGCTTCTTCCTCGCCAGACCGATGGCGGCCGACACGCTGCGGGCCTGGACCGAGGGGCGAAAGCCCGCCGACGCGGCGGACTTCTCCGCGTCGGTGATGAGCCCCCTCCTGACCGCTGAGGTGCAGGCCCCACCCCGTTAGACGGGCGTCTCGGCCAAGAACCGCCGCGGCGCCTGCGCGGCATGACACACTGTCCCCGCGACGATACAGTGGGCCGGCCCATCGCGGGGCCGCAGTGGGCCCGGAGATTGCTGCGGCGTTCGTCGCATGAGCCTCGTTCTCCCTTCCACGTACCGGATGCGTATCGACACCGAACAAACCCTGACGCTGCGTGCGCCGGGCCGACTGCACCTCGGCTTCCTCGACCCGTCGGCCTCGCTCGGGCGGCGCTACGGCAGCGTCGGGCTCGTGGTCGAGGGCTTCGAGACCGAGGTCGAGCTGAGCGCGGCGCTCGCCGAGCGCATCACCGCCGACACGCCCGACGGCAACGCGCAGCTCGAGCGCGCCGGCGCGTGCCTGAACATCCTGCGCGCGCGCACCGGCCACTACGGCGCGCTGCACCTGCGGCTGCTGCGCGTGCTGCCGCCGCACGCCGGCTTCGGCTCGGGCACGCAGCTCGCGCTCGCGATCGGGCGCGCGTTCGCGCGCTGGCACCGGCTCGACACGTCGACCGCCACGCTCGCGCACTGGCTCGGCCGTGGCCGGCGTTCGGGCATCGGCCTGCACGGCTTCGACCACGGCGGCCTGCTCGTCGACGGCGGCCCCGGCGACGACGATCAACCCGCGCCGCTGCTCGCGCGCATCGCGCTGCCCGACGCGTGGCGCATCGTCGTCGTGCAGGACCCGCGCGAGCGCGGCCTGGCCGGCCACGCCGAGGCCGACGCGATGGCCGCGCTCGTGCCGATGCCGGCCGAACGCGCCGCCGAGATCTGCCACGAGACGCTGATGCGCGTGCTGCCCGGCGCGGCCGAGGCGCGCTTCGAGCGCTTCGCGGCCGGCGTCACGCGCATCCAGCAACTGCTCGGCGCGCACTACGCGCCGGCGCAGCACGGCCGGCCGTACACGAGCGCGGCGGTCGGGCGGCTGCTGCGCGCGTTCGCCGACGCGGCGCTCATCGATGCGCCGGTCGCGATCGGCCAGAGCTCGTGGGGGCCGACCGGCTTCGCGATCGTCGCCTCAAGCGCGCACGCGCTCGCGCTCGAGGCGCACGCGCAGCGCGCCGGGCTGATCGAGCCGGGCCTGGTGCTGCGCACGGTCGCGGCGCGCAACCGCGGCGCCGAGATCGTTGACGCGCGGCCGCGCTGAGGCGCTGACGCAGCGCGCCGCTTTCACCTTCACCGTCCCGCCCGGAGAGTCTTCGATGGACCGCCCCTTCATCCTGCATCTGTTCACGCCGGCGAAACAGGCCAGCCCGTTCGACGTCAACATGGCCGCCGACGCCGGCTACCAGCTGATCGTGCCGTACACCGATGTCGCGCTCGACGCCATCACCGCGCTGACGCAGGACGCGATCTTCTCGCGCGGCCCGAAGGGCGTGGCGCGCACCGGCATCTTCGTCGGCGGGCGCGACGCGCTGCTCGCGGCCGACATGCTCAAGCGCGCGCAGCAGGCGATGTTCAAGCCCTTCGTCGTCTCGCTGATGGCCGACCCGAGCGGCGCGTACACCACCGCGGCGGCGATGCTCGCCTGCGTCGAGGCCGCGCTGAAGCGCCGTCACGGCGCGGCGCTCAAAGGGCAGCGCGTGCTCGTGCTCGGCGGCACCGGGCCGGTCGGGCGCATCGCCGCGGTGCTGGCCGCGCAGGCCGGTGCGCACACCGCGATCGCGAGCCACAGCGGCCTCGAGGCCGCGAGCAAGGCCGCGACCGGCACCGGCCAGCGCTTCGATGTCGCGCTCGAGGGCGTCTCGGGCGCCGATCGCGAGGCGCTGCGCAGCGAGCTCGCGAAGGCCGATGTCGTGCTCGCGTGCGCGGCCGCCGGCGTGCAGGTCGTGAGCAAGGACGATCTCGCATTCGCGAAGCGCCTGAAGGTCGCGGCCGACGTCAACGCGGTCGCGCCCGAGGGCATCGCCGGCGTCGGCGTGATGGACGACGCGAAGCCGCTCGCTGGTGTCGACGGTGCGGTCGGCATCGGCGCGCTCGCGGTCGGCAACGTCAAGTACCAGGCGCAGCATCGGCTGCTGGTGCGGATGCGCGAGTCCGACCAGGCCGTGGTGCTGAGCTTCGCCGAAGCGTTCGCGGCGGCGCGCGCGTTCCTCGACGAGCCGGCCGCGAAGGCCTAGGCGGCCGATGGCCGCGCTGGTGGTCGCCGGCGTCAGCGTGCGCGGGCTGGCGCAGGCCGCGGCGCGCGACGGCTTCGAGGTGATCGCGCTCGACTGTTTCGGTGATCTCGACACGCGGCGCGCGGCGGCGCAGTGGCTCCCGATCGGCGCGGGCGCGTCGGCGCGGATCGACGCCGCGCGCCTGCTCGACGCGCTGCGCGCGATCGCCGATGCGCCGGGCCGCGAGGTGCTCGGCTGGATCGCGGGCAGCGGTCTCGAAGGCTCGCCCGATGTACTCGCGCGCGGCGCCGAATGCCTGCCACTGCTCGGCACGCCGGCCGACGCGGTGCGCCGGGTGCGCGACCCGGCCCCGTTCTTCGCCACGCTCGCCGCGCACGGCATCGCGCACCCGCCGGTGCGCTTCGACGTCGCCGCGCCCGGCGCCGGCGGCCGTTGGCTGCGCAAGGATGCGGCCGGCTGCGGCGGCTGGCACATCCGCGTCGCGCAACCGGGCGAGCGCGTCGCGCCGGGCGGCAGCCGCTACTTCCAGCGCGAGGTCGCGGGCACGCCAATGTCGGCGACCTTCATCGCCAACGGCCGCGGCGCGCGCGTCGTCGGCCTCAACGAACTGATCGTGCGCCCGCGCGGCGCGCAGCCGCTTGTGTTCCACGGGTGTGTCGGGCCGGTGACGATGCCCTCGAGCATCGCGCGCTGCATCGACGACGCGGTGCAGACGCTCGCCGCTGCGTTCGCGCTGCGCGGCTGGTGCAGCCTGGACATGCTCATCGACGGCGCCGCGGTGCAGGTGCTCGAGGTGAACCCGCGGCCGCCCGCGAGCCTCGCGCTGTACGCGGCGCGCGGGCTGATCGACGCGCAGTTGCGCGCCTGCCTGCACGCCGAGCTGCCGGCGCGCGAGGTGTTCGTGCCGGCGCGCGT
>DATMIN010000385.1:0-3138 GCA_035554275.1 Burkholderiaceae bacterium | reverse complement strand
CGAGGCGAAACGATTTGCCGGTATGCGGCAGCAGTGCCGTCAACAGCTCATCAGCCTGTGCGCGGTGGTCGGCCCTGGTGGATTCGAGCAGCGTGATGGCCTTGGCGATGGCGCGGCGCTGCCGGGGACCCTCGGCCTCGGCCAGCGCTTCGGCCGTCACCATGCTTCGAGCCGCAACAGGCATGTTCAAGCCGCGACCGCCGCGCGAATCTGTTCCAGCACATCCTTCGCGCTGGCCGGAATCGGCGTGCCCGGCCCGTAGATGCCCTTGACGCCGGCCTGGTAGAGGAACTCGTAGTCCTGCTGCGGGACCACGCCGCCGACGAAGACGATGATGTCGTCCGCGCCCTGCGCCTGGAGCGCCTTGATGATCGCCGGCACCAGCGTCTTGTGGCCGGCGGCGAGCGTGGAGACGCCGACCGCGTGCACGTCGTTCTCGATCGCCTGACGCGCGCACTCCTCGGCGGTCTGGAACAGCGGACCGATGTCGACATCGAAGCCGAGGTCGGCGAACGCGGTCGCCACGACCTTGGCGCCGCGGTCGTGGCCGTCCTGGCCGAGCTTGGCGATCATCACCCGCGGGCGCCGGCCTTCCTGTTCGGCGAACTCGTTGATCTCGCCCTTGAGCTTGTCCCAGCCTTCGGCGCTGTCGTAGGCCGCCGCGTAGACGCCGGTGACCTTCTGCGTGTCGGCACGGTGCCGGCCCCACGCCTTCTCGAGCGCGTCCGACACCTCGCCGACCGTCGCGCGCAGCCGCACCGCCTTGATGCTCAGATCGAGCAGGTTGCCCACGGTGCCGGAGGCGCCGCCTGCTGACCCCCCGCTCTCGGCGCAGCGCGTCAGCGCGTCGAGCGCGGCCTGCGTCTTCGCCGCATCTCGTTTCGCACGCACCGCGTTCAGCCGCGCGACCTGGTTCTCGCGCACCATCGCGTTGTCGATGTCGCGCGTCTCGATCGCGTCTTCGGTGCCGAGCTTGTACTTGTTGACGCCGACGATCACGTCCTGCCCCGAGTCGATGCGCGCCTGCTTCTCGGCCGCGCTGGCCTCGATCTTCAGCTTGGCCCAGCCGCTCTCGACGGCCTTCACCATGCCGCCCATCGCCTCGACCTCCTCGATGATCTTCCACGCGGCGTCGGCCATGTCCTGCGTGAGCTTTTCCATCAGGTAGCTGCCGGCCCACGGGTCGACGACGTTGGTGATGTGGGTCTCTTCCTGAATGATCAGCTGCGTGTTGCGCGCGATCCGCGCGCTGAACTCGGTGGGCAGCGCGATCGCCTCGTCGAGCGCATTGGTGTGCAGACTCTGGGTGCCCCCGAACACCGCGGCCATCGCCTCGATCGTGGTGCGCACGACGTTGTTGTACGGGTCTTGCTCGGTCAGGCTCCAGCCCGAGGTCTGGCAGTGGGTGCGCAGCATCAGGCTCTTCGGGTTCTTCGCGCCGAACGCCGTCATGATCTTCCACCACAGCAGCCGCGCGGCGCGCATCTTCGCGACCTCGAGGTAGAAGTTCATGCCGATCGCCCAGAAGAAGCTCAGGCGCCCGGCGAACGCATCGACATCGAGCCCCTTCGCGAGCGCCGCCTTCACGTACTCGCGCCCGTCGGCGAGCGTGAACGCGAGTTCGAGCGCCTGCGTCGCGCCGGCCTCCTGCATGTGGTAGCCCGAGATCGAGATCGAGTTGAACTTCGGCATGTGGCTCGCCGTGTACTCGATGATGTCGCCGATCGCGCGCATGCTCGGCTCGGGCGGGAAGATGTAGGTGTTGCGAACCATGAACTCCTTGAGGATGTCGTTCTGGATCGTCCCCGAGAGCTGGTCCTGCGGCACGCCCTGCTCTTCGGCCGCGACCACGTAGCCGGCAAGCACCGGCAGCACCGCGCCATTCATCGTCATGCTGACGCTGACCTTGTCGAGCGGGATGCCGTCGAACAGGATCTTCATGTCCTCCACCGAGTCGATTGCCACACCCGCCTTGCCGACGTCGCCGGTCACGCGCGGATGGTCGCTGTCGTAGCCGCGGTGGGTGGCGAGGTCGAACGCGACGCTGATGCCCTGCGCGCCGGCGCCCAGCGCCTTGCGGTAGAAGTCGTTGCTGGCCTCGGCGGTCGAGAAACCGGCGTACTGGCGGATCGTCCACGGCCGCACCGCGTACATCGTCGCCTGCGGGCCGCGCACGAACGGCGCGAAGCCGGGCAACGTGTCGGTGTTCGGCAGGCCGGCGAGATCGGCCGCGGTGTAGAGCGGCTTGACCGGGATGCCGTCGGGCGTGACCCAGGTCAGCGCGTCGACGTTGCCCGCCGGCGCCGACTTCGCGGCCGCCTGCTGCCAGCGCCCGAGCGCGTTCGAGTTCAGGAAGTTCTGGTCCGACATGTCGTTTCCCCGGCCCACAGCGGCGGGCCTGCGTTGGTCTGCGCGGCAATGATCGCCCAGCGCCGCCACACCGTGCTGGACGCGCGCCCGCCCCGCTTGCATAATTCAAAATTGCATTCTAGCGACAGAACCGTGCCCGCCGCCACCCTTCGCAAAGCGCCGACTGCCCCGATCCCGCCCGCCGAACCCGCGCCGCGCGCCGCGCCGCTGCGCGAGCGCGCGCTGTACGAGCAGGTGGCCGAGCGGCTGCGCACGCGCATCCTCGATCACACGTTGCACGCCGGCAGCTGGATCGACGAGCAGGCGCTCGCGCTCGAGTTCGGCATCAGCCGCACGCCGCTGCGCGAGGCGCTGAAGGTGCTCGCCGCCGAGGGCCTGGTGACGATGAAGCTGCGCCGCGGCGCCTACGTCACCGAGGTGTCGGTGCGCGACCTGACCGAGGTCTACCACCTGCTCGCGCTGCTCGAGAGCGACGCGGCGCGCGCGGTGGCCGAGCACGCCGGCGCGGCGCAGCTCGCCGAGCTGGTGATGCTGCACCAGGCGCTCGAGGCCGAAGTCGGCGACCGGGACCGCTTCTTCGCCGCCAACGAACGCTTCCACATGCGCCTGCTCGAGATCGCCGACAACCGCTGGCGCAGCCAGCTCGTCGCCGACCTGCGCAAGGTGATGAAGCTGAACCGGCATCACTCGCTGTTCAAGCGCGGCCGGATCGAGGCTTCGCTGAAAGAGCACCGCCAGATCGTCGCCGCGCTGAAGGCGCGCAACGGC
>DATMIN010000384.1:0-2415 GCA_035554275.1 Burkholderiaceae bacterium | reverse complement strand
TGGGCGTGCTCATGGGTCGATCTTGCGTCAAGTTGAAGGGGCGGCGCGCGCGCGGGCGACGCGGCGGATCGCGCTCAGCGTCGTGCGCGTGGTGCTGATGTCGGCGTCGAGCTTCAGGTGCAGCAGCGTCGGCCGGTCGGCCGCGAGCGCGACGGCGAAGGCGGGCTCGAACGCCGCGGTCGAGTCGACGAACGCGGCGTTCCAGCCGTAGGCGCGCGCGAGCGCCGCGAAGTCGGGGTTGAACAAGTCGCTGCCGCTGACGCGACCCGGGTACTCGCGCTCCTGGTGCATCCGAATCGTGCCGTAAGTGCCGTTGTCGACGACGATCACGATCAGCCTGCCCGCGCCCGTGCCGGCACCGTAGCCGGTCGCGGTGGCGAGTTCCTGCCCGGTCATCAGGAAATCGCCGTCGCCGGCGAGGTTGATCACGGTGCGGCCGGGCTCCAGCAGCGCGGCCGCGATCGCCGCCGGCACGCCGTAGCCCATCGCGCCCGAGGTCGGCGCGAGCTGCGTGCGGCCAGCGTGCTGCAGCGCCGGGTAGCGGTAGTAGCGGTGCAGCCAGCCGCTGTAGTTGCCGGCGCCGTTGGTCAGCACGCTGTCGGCGGGCGCGAGGCGCTGGATCGTCTTCACCACGTCGGCCAGGTCGAGCGGCGCGACCGGCACCGCATCGTGGTTCGCCTCGTAGTCGGCGTGCGCCGCGGCGGTCCACTCGGCCCACGCCAGCGCGGGCGGTGGCGCGAGCCCCTCGAGCGCCTTCGCGGCGCTGCCCATCGCCGACTGCAGCATCAGGTCGGCGGCGTAGACGCGGCCGAGTTCCTCGGCGCCGGCATGCACATGCACGAGCTTCTGTGCCGGCCGCGGCGGGCGCAGCAGCGTGTAGCCGCCGGTCGTCATCTCGCCGAGCCGCGCGCCGACGGCGATCAGCAGGTCGGCCTCGGCGATGCGCTGCGCGAGCTTCGGGTTGAGGCCGATGCCGACATCGCCGGCGTAGTTCGGGTGCCGGTTGTCGAACAGGTCCTGGCGCCGGAACGCGCAGCCGACCGGCAACTGCCAGCCCTCGGCGAAGCGCTGCAGCGCGGCGCACGCGGCCGCGTCCCAGCCGCTGCCGCCGACGATCACGAACGGCCGCTGCGCCGCGAGCAGCAAGGTGCGCAGCTCGCGCAGCGCGCCGGGCGCGGGCCACGCCAGCGTGGGCTCGGCGCGTGGGAGCACCGGCGCGTCGGTCAGCGCGCTCAGCATGTCCTCGGGCAGCACCAGCACGACCGGCCCGGGCCGGCCCTGCAGCGCGGTGTGGAAGGCGCGCGCGATGTACTCGGGCAGCCGCGCCGGATCGTGCACCTCGCCGACCCACTTCGCGAAACCGAGCGTGCCGGGGCCGAACACCTGGCGGTAGTCGAGCTCCTGGAACGCCTCGCGATCGCGCTGGTCGCTCGCGACCTGGCCGACGAACAGGATCATCGGCGTGCTGTCCTGGAACGCGGTGTGCAGCCCGATGCTCGCATTCGTCGCGCCCGGCCCGCGCGTCACGAAACAGATCCCCGGCCGCCCGCTCAGCTTGCCCTGCGCCTCGGCCATGAACGCGGCGCCGCCCTCCTGCCGGCAGGCGATGAAGCGGATCCGGTCGCGGTGCTCGTGAAAGCCGTCGAGCACCGCGAGGTAGCTCTCGCCGGGCACGCCGAACGCGGTCGTCACGCCCTGCGCGATCAGCGCCTCGACGAGCAGGTGGCCGGCCGGGCGGGCGGCAATGGCATCGGGCATGGGCGGGTCGAGGTGGCGCGCGTGAGGCCGCCAGTGTGCCTCGATCGGGCGCGCAGCGCCCCGCCCGCACGCCGACCTCGGGGTTGACCCGGATGGATTCAATTCTCCATCCGGTGAATTATCGCGCCCATGATCTCGCTCGCCATCACCGCCCCGGAAGCCCGCACCCGCGACGCCGACCGCACCCAGCAGGCGATCCTGATGGCGGCGGTGGCCGAGTTCGCCGAGGCCGGGCTGGGCGGCGCGCGTGTCGAGCGCATCGCCGAGCGCGCCGGCGTCAACAAGCGGCTGCTCTACTACTACTTCGGCAGCAAGGACGACCTGTTCCTCGCCGTGCTCGAGCACGCCTACGCCGACATCCGCGAGGCCGAGAAGCTGCTGCGGCTCGAGCATGTCGAGCCGGTCACCGCGATCCGCCGGCTCGTCGAGTTCACCTGGGACTACTACCTCGCGAACCCGCAGTTCCTGACGCTGCTGAACAGCGAGAACCTGCACCGCGCCGCGCACCTGAAGCGCTCGGCGCGCATCCGCGAGCTGAACTCGCCGCTGATCGCGCTGCTCGACGACGTGCTGCAGCGCGGCCAGCGCGCCAAGCTGTTCCGCGGCGGCGTCGACCCGGTGCAGCTCTACATCTCGATCGCGAGCCTGTGCTACTTC
>DATMIN010000383.1:0-2973 GCA_035554275.1 Burkholderiaceae bacterium | reverse complement strand
CCCGGGCCGATCACGATGTCGACGCCCGGCTGAACGTCCGGGTTGCCCGCCTTGCCGATGCCGGCGATCAAGCCGTTCTTGATGGCGACGTCGGCCTTCACGATGCCCCAGTGGTCGATGATCAGCGCGTTCGTGATCACCGTGTCGGCCACCTCGGCGGCGAGCCGCTGGCTCTGGCCCATGCCGTCGCGGATCGTCTTGCCGCCGCCGAACTTCACCTCTTCACCGTAGCCGCCGGCGGCCACGGTGAAGTCCTTTTCGACCTCGACGATCAGGCCGGTGTCGGCCAGCCGCACGCGGTCGCCGGTGGTCGGGCCGAACATCTCGGCGTAGGCGCGGCGGGTGATCGTGGCCATGGTTCGAGCTTCTTTCTGGAGGGTCGGTGGAGGTTCACGCTCTCTTTTGATCACAAAGAACGCGAAGGGCGCAGAGGACGCGAAGATTTAGAGGCGTTGATGACGCGTTTAATGCCCTGCTTCATCAGCGAGGCGGAAAAGTTCAGCAGAAGACCCAATCTGAAGTTGCCAAGACGCAAGTACGAGAGGGTTTGTGCGATATGGGCCGGGCTCAAAGCGCTGACGGACTTGACCTCAATCAACAAGATGGACTCGACGATCAGGTCGGCGCGATAGCCCACTCCCAAGGGCTTGCCGTGGTACTGCGCGTCGAGCGCAACCTCGCGCGCGAACGCAAGCCCGCGCTCGGCACACTCGATCTCAAGCGCTGCCACATAGGCTGACTCCAGCAAGCCTGGCCCCAGCACCTTGTGAATCGCGATCGCCGCATCGACGACCTGAGCGGCAATCTCGTCCTCAACCACTTGGCGCCCTTTGCGTCCCTTGCGTTCTTCGCGGTCAAAAGACAGCGTTCATCCGCCGCCCTCCTCAAAGCGCTCCCTGGACCAGCCCGCGGAAGCCGTAGACGGTGCGCTCGCCGGCGTAGTCGACCAGCTCGACCGTGCGCTGCTGCCCGGGCTCGAAGCGCACCGCGGTGCCCGACGCGATGTTCAGGCGCATGCCGCGCGCCGCGATGCGGTCGAAGCGCAACGCCGCGTTGGTCTCGGCGAAGTGGTAGTGCGAGCCGACCTGGACCGGGCGGTCGCCGCTGTTCTCGACGACGAAGGTCGCGGTGCGCCGGCCCGGATTCAGCGGGTGGTCGGGGCCGTCGGTCAGCAGTTCGCCGGGGATCATGCGCGGCCCTTCATCATGCAATCGGTTGGTGCACGGTCACCAGCTTGGTGCCGTCGGGGAACGTGGCCTCCATCTGGATCTCGGGGATCAGCTCGGCCACGCCGTCCATCACGTCGGCGCGCGTGAGCCAGGTCTTGCCTTCGCTCATCAGCGCGGCCACGCTCTTGCCGTCGCGCGCGCCTTCCATGATCGCCGCGCTGATCAGCGCCACCGCCTCGGGGTAGTTGAGCTTCAGCCCGCGCGCCTTGCGCCGCTCGGCGAGCAGCGCGGCGGTGAAGATCAGCAGCTTGTCTTTCTCGCGCGGCGTCAGTTCCATGGGGCGGGGGTAGCAGAAGACGTGCCGAATGCTAGGCGAGATCGGCCGCCCGGCGCGACGCACCGCTTGGCATGCGGCTTGCACCAACTCGGGTCATGAGTACGCAGACAGGGTCCGGCGGCACCCGGGCCGCCGCGCCGGGCCGTCCCAAGCAAGGCCCGACCACGGGCCGCGAAGGGGCCCCTTCGTGGCCCCCGGAGGGTCGCACGCCGTACCCGGCGGGCGGGGTGTCGTCATCAACGCCGGTGCAGCAGGTGATCAAGGTCCGGCGCGACTACAACTCTTGGGTCGCGCGCGAGACGATGGAGGACTACGCGCTGCGCTTCACGCCGCGCTCGTTTCGCAAGTGGTCGGCGCTGCGCGTGGCGAACACCGCGTTCGGCGCGGCCTCGTTCCTGGTGCTCGAAGCCGTCGGCGGCACGCTGCTGGTCGACTACGGCTTCGTCAACGCGTTCTGGGCGATCCTCGCGACCGGGCTGATCATCTTCCTGGCCGGCTGGCCGATCAGCGTGTATGCGGCGCGGCACGGTGTCGACATGGATCTGCTCACGCGCGGCGCCGGCTTCGGCTACATCGGCTCGACGATCACCTCGCTGATCTACGCCAGCTTCACGTTCATCTTCTTCGCGCTCGAGGCGGCGATCATGGCCTACGCGATCGAGCTCGCGTTCGACATCCCGCCGGCCTGGGGCTACCTGCTGTGTTCGCTGGTCGTGATCCCGCTGGTCACGCACGGCGTCACGACGATCAGCCGGCTGCAGGTGTTGACGCAGCCGATCTGGCTGGCGATGCTGATCGTGCCGCTCGCCTACGTGCTGCATCAGCACCCCGGTGTGCTCGGCCAGCTGTGGTCGTACGGCGGTGTCGCCGCCGACGGCAGCGCGCGCGCGCCAGGCTTCGACCTGCTGAAGTTCGGCGCCGCGATGACGGTGGGCATCGCGCTGATCACGCAGATGGGCGAACAGGCCGACTACCTCCGTTTCATGCCCGAGCTGATCGACAAGCGAACCGCAGGCGGTTCGCGCGCGGCGAACTCGTTTCGCTGGTGGGCCGGCGTCATCATCGGCGGCCCCGGCTGGGTGATCCCCGGCGTGCTGAAGATGCTCGCCGGCGCGCTGCTCGCGTACCTCGCGATCGGCTACGCGGTGCCGCCCGACCGCGCGGTCGACCCGACGCAGATGTACCTCGTCGCCTACAACGCGGTGTTCTCGCGCTACGGCTTGGCGGTCGCGGCGACCGCGCTGTTCGTGTTCGTCTCGCAGCTGAAGATCAACGTCACCAACGCCTACGCCGGCTCGCTCGCATGGAGCAATTTCTTCTCGCGCGTGACGCACAGCCATCCCGGCCGCGTCGTGTGGGTGGTGTTCAACGCGCTCATCGCCTTCATGCTGATGGAGATGAACGTGTTCGAGGCCCTGGGCGACGTGCTCGGCCTCTACGCCAACATCGCCATCGCCTGGATGATGG
>DATMIN010000382.1:0-2605 GCA_035554275.1 Burkholderiaceae bacterium | reverse complement strand
CTCTCCGCTTTCGCGGCCTCGTAAGGACCTCCAGGGACGGCATGACGCCGCACCCCGGGGTCAGCATCTCATGACATCGGTTGCAGGATCTTCTGGTCGAAGTTGTTGGGGCGGTGGTCACCGGCCAGCCAGCGCGCCAGGTCTTCGTGCGCCGTGCTCCTGCGCTGATCCTTCTTCTCGTCTGCATCGGGCGGGTCGACGGTGAACTCCAGTTCCAGCCCATCGGGCGAGCGTGTGTACAGCGACAGGCAGTAGCCGTGATCAACTTCGCGCCACGGGCCGCCGCCGTCGATCAGACGTTGCTTGAGCGCCGCGAAGCGCGGCGCGCCGACGCGGATGGCGACGTGGTTGAAGCGCGTGACCTCCGGCCCGACCTTCGCCCGGCAACGCTGGTAGACCTCGTCGTTCTCGAACTGAAAGAACGCGAGCGCACTGCCATCGTCCAGCGCGTAGAACGTGTGACAGAAGGACTGCTCACCGACGTCTTCCATCTTCACGCGCTCGGCCCAGGTGGCGACGAGTTCGAAGCCGAGCACGTCTTCGATGAATTGGCGGTTGCGCTCCTGGTCTCGGACGACGGAAGCGAGGTGGTGCAGCCGCA
This sequence comes from Burkholderiaceae bacterium, assembly GCA_035554275.1. GTDB lineage: Bacteria > Pseudomonadota > Gammaproteobacteria > Burkholderiales > Burkholderiaceae_C > LMDS01. Next base: position 2,004 of record DATMIN010000382.1, on the reverse strand, counting down.
TCGGCGGGTCTGACGGGGTGGCGGGCGTCGAGCTCATGGGGCGTCTCCTGGGAAGGCAATGTCGAGGGGTTCAGAGCAGGCCGGGGTAAGAACCCCCGTCGACCTGCAGGTTTTGGCCCGACACGAAGCCGGACTGCGCCGCGCACAGGTAGACGCAGGCATCTGCGAACTCGGCAGGCTCGCCCATTCGCCGTGCGGCAATGGTCTCGGCGATGCGCCGGCGCGCCTCGTCGAGCGAGATGGACTGCGCGGCCATCATCCGTTCGGCCATGAAGCTCTGGCGCGGCGTGTCGATGCGTTCGGGCAGCAGGTTGTTGAGCGTGACGTTGTCCTTGGCCACCTCGAGCGACAGCGCCTTGCTGAAAGCGGTGAGCGCGGTGCGGGCGGCCGAGGACAGCGCCATGTGCGGGCGGGGCGACTTGACCATCGCGGAGGTGATGTTGACGATGCGTCCGAAGCGCCGTTCGCGCATGCCCGGCACGTAGTGCCGGATGAACAGCGCCTGCGGAATCATGTTGTGGTCGAAGGCGCTGATCCATGCGTCGCGATCCCACTGCGACAGGTCGCCGGGTGCCGGACCGGCGTTGTTGGTGATCAGGATGTCGACCGCGGGCACGACCTCGAACACGGCGTCGCGGCCTTCGCTCGTCGTGATGTCGGCGACGACGCTGGCACAGCGCTGCGCCGTCTGCTCGAACAAGGTCTGGCCGGCGGCGGCCAGGCGCTCCGCGTTGCGGCTGTTCAGCGTGACCTGCACGCCTTCGCGTGCGAGTGCGATGGCGCAGGCGAACCCGAGCCCGCTCGACGACGCCATCACCAACGCCTTCCTGCCTGCAATGCCGAGATCCAAGTTCCGTACTCCTGCGTGTTGCGTGCGCCGTCGGCCGACCAGCGCACTGCCGTCAATGTGCCAGCCGAGGCCCGCAGCCACTATCGGATCCGTGCTCGATCGCGGCTCCAGTGCGATGACGGTGTCCGCATTGACCCGGAGTCGGTGGCGTCGTTGCAGCGTCGGTGGCCCTCATCCGGCCAAGCGCTTTGTACGCGCTGCACGCGATCCGCAGAACCACACAGTTTCGGTAGCGGGGGGCGGGACTCGCCGGTGACAGTAGCCACTTGGGGCGACCGTCCGACCGATTGCAGCCGGGCAGCGCGAAACCCTTCAAGGAGATGCTGGATGAACCCCTCGCTGGCCTCGAAGGCGGAGGCGGTGCGGTGAGCACTGCTGCTTCGACGCTCGTCGTGCGCGTGGCGCGCAAGGCCATGGAGGCGCACGATATCTGCAGCCTCGAACTGGTGGCGGCCGATGGCGGAACGCTGCCCGCCTTCTCCGCAGGCTCCCACGTCGACGTGCACCTGCCCGGCGGTCTGGTCCGCCAGTATTCGCTGTGCAACGATCCGTCCGAGACGCACCGCTACACCATCGCCGTGCTGCGCGACCCGGCGTCGCGGGGTGGCTCGAGCGCCATGCATGACGCGGTCAACGAGGGCGACACGCTGACCATCAGCGCGCCGAAGAACCACTTCACACTGGCCCACGACGCGAAGACGAGCCTGCTGCTGGCCGGCGGGATCGGCATCACGCCGATTCTGTGCATGGCGGAACGGTTGGCGGCACTCGGCGCCGAGTTCACGCTGCACTACGGCGCGCGCGCTCGAGACCGGATGGCGTTCATCGACCGGGTCCAACGGTCGCACTTTGCCGACAAGGTGGCGCTGCATTTCGACGATGGGGCCGCCGATCAACGACTCGACATCGATGCCGTGCTGGCCGGCGCGAAAGCCGGCACGCATCTGTACGTGTGCGGTCCGAAGGGTTTCATGGACGCCGTGCTGAACGCCGCGCACACCCAGGGCTGGCCCGAAGCTCGGCTGCACTGGGAGTTCTTCGCCGCCGATGCCGCCCCGCGCGGCGGCGATCGGCCTTTCGAAGTGCAGATCGCCAGCTCCGGCCGCGTGATCGCCGTGCCCGCCGACCAGACCATCGTGCAGGCATTGCTGCAA
>DATMIN010000381.1:0-2843 GCA_035554275.1 Burkholderiaceae bacterium | reverse complement strand
GATCTCGCCGGCCTCGCGCATGCGCATCACGCCGCCGTCCATCGCCATCGTGTGAATCTCGGTGCGCTGCGCGATCGGCGTGCTCGCGCGCACCAGCTTGTCGGGCTGCTTGCCGGTGTTCTCGAGCGTGGCGATGTAGGCCGCGCCGTTCGGCGCGCCGGCGGGGCTCGGCGTTGCGTACGGGTGCGTGATCTCGACGTCGCCGGCCTTGCCGCCGTGGGCGTGGCCGGTGGTGGCGGCCAGCAGGCTGAGGAGAGCGGCGCCGACGGCGCGCTGGAGTTGTCTGGAGTTCATGTGGTTCGGTTCGGTGGCGGGTCTGCAGCGAGCATTGTTCACAGATCGAAGCTCAGCTCGGCGCTGTAGCTGCGCTGCGGGTAGGGGTGAAAGTTCCAGTAGCGGTCGTTGTTCAGGTTGTCGATGCCGAGCGCCGCCGACCACTGGCGCGTGATGCGCCAGCGCAGCCGCAGGTCGGTGGTGAAGTACCGGCTGACGCCCTGGTACGTGGCGCCGTTGACGTCGGCGTTGTTCAGCGTGCGGTACTGCGTGCCACTGTAGCGCGCGCCGAACGCGACCGACCAGCGCTCGTCGAAGCGATAGCTCGCGAGCGCGCTGGCGCGCCACTTCGGGATGTTCGGCTGGCGCTTGCCGAGCGTGTCGCCGGGCAGCGCGACGAAGCCATCGTTGGCCTCGATGACCGAGTCGGCATACGTGACGCTCGCGCTCAGGTCGAGGCCGCGCGTGGCGACATCGGTGCCGCTGAACGCGGTCTCGAAACCCTTGGTCGCGATCCGGCCGACGTTCTGCACCCGGCCGATGTTCTTGTTGGCGGTCGCGTCGAACGTGGTCTGCGAGTACAGCGCGTCGCGGGTGGTCTCGGTGAAGAGCGTCAGGCGCAGCAGCGCGTGGCCGAAATCCTTCTCGGCGCTCAGCTCGGTCGTCCACGACTTCTCGGGCCGGAGCAGCGGGTCGTTGATGAACTGCGAGTTGGTCGTCGCGGTCGCGCCGTACAGCTCGGCGACGGTGGGCATGCGCACCGCGCGGCCGGCCGAGGCCTTCAGCACCCAGTCGGGTGCCAGCTGGTACGCCAGCGCGGCCTTCGGCGACAGGTCGCGCTCGCGGCGCTCGGGATAGGCGAGCGCGCTCGTCGCCGAGAACGCGGTCGCGGCGTCGCGCGCCGTCCACTGCTCGGCGCGCAGCCCGAGCACCGCCTTCCACGCCGGCGCGAACGCCCAGCGGTCCTGCAGCCAGGCGCTGCGCAGCCGGGTGCGGCCGGTCACGTCGCTGGCGAGTGCGCCGGCCGCGTCGTCGAGCCAGTTGCCGGCGATCGTGGTGGTGCGGTAGTGCAGCGCGTAGCGGTCGTCCTGCAGGCCGGCCTCGACGACGTGCGCGGCATCGGCCCCGCCGGGGCGCCAGATGCCCTTGGCAGCGAGGTTGGTCCAGCCGGTGCCGCTGCCGTCGGCGAGCGAACCCGGGCCGCCGGCAAGCGCGTCGGGCGGCGTGGTCGACGCGCCGTTCTGGCGCTTGTCGTCGCGACGGTAGTCGTAGCGGCTCGCGTCGAGCTCCCAGTCCCACTCGCGCTGCGTGTGGCTCTTCAGCGCGAGGCCCTGCATCACGTGGCTCAGGCGCTCTTTCGTGGCCGCGAAGTCGGCGCCGGTTGGCGCCGCGTACGAACGGCCGTCGATGTTGATCGCGCTGCCGCCATAGACCGGCGCGCCGGCCGCATCGCGCAGGTAGGTCGCGGGCGTACCGTCGGCGCGGTTGCGCCAGACGCCGATCAGATAGCTCGCGCGCAGGCTCGGTGTGATGTCCCACGCGAGCCGGGCCTTCAGCAGGTCCTGCGTGCTGCGGTATTCGGTGCCGCTGCCGATCACAACCCAGGGCTGGTTCGCGTTGTTCGCATCGAGCACCGCGCCGCTCACCTTCGTGCCGGCGCTGCCCGGCGTGCCGCTCGACAGCAGCTGGGTCGCGAACGTCAGCGGCTGGCCGTGGCTGTCGGCATGGTTCAGGTCGAGCCGCCACGCGAACGCGCCGCGGCGGTCGCCGAGCGACGCGCTCGTCTCCCACGCGCGGAAGGTGGCGTGCGTGCCGTACAGGTCGAACGGCTGGCTGCTGTAGCCCACCTTCGCGTGGGCCTCGAACGCCTGCGGCATGCGGGTCGTGAAGACCACGACCGCGGCGACCGAGTTGCCCGGGTACGCGGCCGAGAACGGCCCGTACATCACGTCGACGCGCTCGATCTCGTCGGGCGCGACCATGCCCCAGCGCGGCGGGAAGCTCAAACCGCCGACACCGTTGCCGAGGTAGTTCGACAGCAAGAGGCCGTCGGCATAGACGGCCGAGCGCGCGCTGTTGCCGGTGCCCGAGGCGCGGCTCGACAGGATCGCGTGGTTGTAGTCGCCGATGTAGCGCTTGCGCACCAGCAGGCCGGGCAGGTACTTGAGCGCGTCTTCGCTGTCGCTGGCGTTGATGGCGCGCGCGATCTGCTCGCGCGTCACGCCCTCCACCGTCGCGGGGATCTGCGTCGGCAGCGCCGTCGGCTGCGCGCCGGTGACGGTGACGACGCCGAGCGAGCGCACCGGGGCGGCGTCGGGCGCCGGCTCGGCCTGCGCGTGCGCGCCGAAGGCGAGCGGCGCGAGCGCGGTCGCGGCGAGCACCCGGCGCGCGGTGGCGGGGAGGTCTTTGAAAACCATGGGGCACGGTCCTGAGCGGGCCACGCGACCGGATGAGGGATCGATCGCGGGCCGTCGAGCGGGCCGGCGCGGCGCGCGCCCTCGGGCGGCGGCCGGTGCCGGCGACGACGGTTCAGGCGCGCGCGGGCGGGCCGTGCTCGAGCCGGGCGGCCC
>DATMIN010000380.1:0-2010 GCA_035554275.1 Burkholderiaceae bacterium | reverse complement strand
GGCGGCGAGTGCCGCGAGCACGGCCGCGGCGCACGCCGCGCCGGTGGCCAAGGCCGCCAGCGCCGCCGCCGACAAGCCGAAGAAGACCCGCGCCGAGCGCGTCGCCGACCTGAAGGCCGAGCGCGAGAAACAGCTGAAGGAGCAGGCCACGCGCAAGGCCGACGAGATCAAGACCTTCACGACCGGCAGCTACTACGACGCCCTGATGTGGCGCGCGCGCGCGTTCCCCGAGAAGGCCGCCGGCGACGCCGGCTTCGCGGTGGTGCTGGTCGGCATGTTCCTGTTCGGCGTCTGGTTCGTGCGCTCGGGCGTGATGGAGCACCCCGAGCGGCACCTGCCGTTCTTCCGCAAGCTCGCGCTTTACGGCCTGCCGATCGGCATCGGCCTGGGGCTGCTGACGAGCTTGATCGCGATGTCGCACACGCCGGGCGAGCGCTACGACGGCTGGGGCATCGCGCGTGGCCTCTTGATGCTCGGCAACCTGCCGGCGTGCCTGGGCTACGTCGGCCTCGTGGTGACGCTGCTGCACAGCGGCACGGCGTGGTCGCGCATCCGCGTGCTGGCGCCGCTCGGCCGCATGGCGCTGACCAACTACCTGATGCAGTCTGTGTTCTGCATGCTGTTCTTCTACGGCTTCGGGCTCGGGCACTGGGGCATGCCGCGCGCCGAGCAGGTGCTGTTCGTGGTGCTGGTGTATTCGCTGCAGGTCGTGTTCAGCCACTGGTGGCTGTCACGCTACCGCTACGGCCCGATGGAGTGGCTGTGGCGCGGCTTCACCTATCGCCAGGTGCCGCCGCTGCGGCTCGCCGACGCGGCCGCGCCGGGGCCGGCGCAGCCGGCGTAGCGCGCCGGCCGGCGCCCTGTTGCCAGCCCGATCAGCCCCAGACCTCGCGCGCCACCTCGACCACCAGCGCGAGCTTGTCGCGCTGCGCCTGCACCGCGATGTTGTTGCCGTGCACCGTGCTGCTGAAGCCGCACTGCGGTGACAGGCAGAGTTGCTCGAGCGGCGCGTAGGTCGCGGCTTCGTCGATGCGCCGCTTCAGCGCATCCTTCGATTCCATCGCGCCGAACTTGGTGGTGACGAGGCCGAGCACCACGGTCTTGCCCTTCGGCAGGAAGCGCAGCGGGCGGAAGTCGCCGGAGCGCTCGTCGTCGTACTCCATGAAGTAGGCGTCGAGGTTCATCTCGGCCAGCAGCGCCTCGGCCACCGGCTCGTAGTTGCCGGCCGCGGCGTGCGTGCTTTTGAAGTTGCCGCGGCACAGGTGCATCGCGAGCGTCATGCCGGCGGGCTTTTGTGCGACGACCTTGTTGATGAACATCGCGTAGCGGTGCGGCAGCTCGTTCGGGTCGTCGCCGCGGCTGCGCGCCGCCTCGCGCATCTTGTCGTCGCACAGGTAGGCGAGGTTGGTGTCGTCCATCTGCACGTAGGTGCAGCCGGCGGCGGCGAGGCTCTTCAGCTCGTCGCCGTACGCCTTGGCCACGTCGTCGTAGAACGCCGGGTCGAGCTCGGGGTAGTGCTGCTTGCTGATGCCCGCGCGGCCGCCGCGGAAGTGCAGCATCGTCGGCGACGGGATCGTGACCTTCGGCGTGAGGCCGCTCTTGCCCAATGACGTGACCTGCGACTTCAGGTACTCGAAGTCGGCGCGCTGGATGTCTTTCAAGTGCTCGACCTTGCCGACCACGCGCATCACCGGCGGCGCCAGCTCCTCGCTGCCGTCGGGCTTGACGATCGTCACCGGGATGTCGGTCTTGACGCCGCCGAGCTGCTCGAGAAAGTCGATGTGAAAGTAGGTGCGGCGGAACTCGCCGTCGGTGATCGACTGCAGGCCCACGTCTTCCTGGAACTTGACGATCTCGGTGATCGCCCGGTCTTCGACCGCGCGCAATTGCTCGGCGGTGATCTCGCCGTTGGCGCGCTGCTCGCGCGCATCGAGCAGGAATTTCGGGCGCAGGAAGCTGCCGACATGGTGGGCGCGGACGGGCGGTGCGGTGCGGGTGGTCATCGGGCAT
>DATMIN010000379.1:0-5322 GCA_035554275.1 Burkholderiaceae bacterium | reverse complement strand
CAGGCCCTTGACCTGGAACGCGACCGAGCGCGGATTCGTGTCGTCGCGCAGCAGCAGGTCGAGCACCGGCAGCCACTCGGGCGCGACCAGGTAGCGCGAGCGGTAGGTGCCGGTCGAATCGGTCAGCTCGAGCAGCCAGTCCAGGCCGTGCGCGGCGCCGTCGGTGGTCGCGACCTGCAGCGTCGCGCACAGGTGCGAGAGGCGCTCGATGCGCCGCCCGATCGACAGGAAGCGCCAGCCCGAGCTGCGCGTCATGCCGTCGAGCACGTAGCCCGACAGCGTCATCATCGACGTGACCGCGCGGTCGAGCCAGCTCAGCGCCAGCGGCAGCGCGGCGCCGCGCTGGAACACCGGGTCGGCGGCGAGCTGGTTCAGCGTGCGCCAGTTGTCGGCCGACATCCGGTCGCGCAAGTTGAACGCGGCGCGCTGCAGCTGGCGCAGCCGGCTCGCGAGCGATTCTTCCGGGTGCGTGGCGGCGCGCAGCAGTGCGACATTGGCATCAGCGGTGTCGTCGATCAGGCCGAGCTGGTAGGCCAGCACGATCGGCGGCGCCAGCCCATCGGAGGGCTCGGCCGCGTGGTCGAGCACGCCGGCGATCGCCACCCGCAGCGTGCGCACCGCGCTGTCGCAGCGCTCGCCGTAGCGGCCGTACCAGAACAGGTTCTCGGCCGCGCGCGACGGCAGGTTGACGCGCGAGCCGACCAGGTCTTCCGGCTTGACCGTCGTCGACAGCAGCGAGAACGACGCGTTGACCGGGCCGCCCGACAGCACCCAGGTGTCCTTCGAGCGCCCGCCGCGCTGCATCGCGATCACGCGCGAATCGCCGTCGACCGCGACGCGCGTGAGCCCGCCCGGCATCACGCGATAACCGTTCGGCGTGGCGACCGCGAACACGCGCAGGCCCATCGCTCGCGGCGTGAGCGATTCCTGTGACCCTCGGGGTATCAGCGACTCCTGCGGGCCGCGCTGCCCGATCGGCTCGCCGCGCGCGCGCACGTTGCGCGCCGCGCGCTCGAGCACCGGCACCTGCGAGACGTGCACCCACTCCTGCGCGACGAAACGCTGCGGCCGCGCCGCGACGCGCGCGCGCAGCAGCACGCGCTCGTCGTGCGTGAGGTCGGCGCCGAACAGCGCCGGCTCGCGCACCGAGCGTTCGAGCGGCTTGATCAGCAGCTTGTCGAGGCGCTTCCAGGCGTCGTCGAACGCGGCCGGCTCGCCGAGCCACCAGGTCGCGACCGACGGCAGCTTCAGCGGCTCGCCGAGCAACTGCTCCGAGAGCTTGGGCAGGTAGCCGAGCAGCGCGCCCGATTCGATCACGCCCGAGCCGAGCGCGTTGCCGACGAACACGGTGCCGCGGCGCGCGCAGTCGGTCAGGCCGGCGACGCCGAGCGCGGAGTCGGAGCGCAGTTCGAGCGGGTCGCAGTAGTCGTCGTCCTGGCGGCGCAGGATCGCGTGCACGCGCTTCAGGCCCTCGACCGTCTTCATCCAGACGCAGCCGCTGCGCACCGTCAGGTCGCTGCCCTCGACGAGCGGGAAGCCGAGGTAGCGCGCGAGCAGCGCGTGCTCGAAGTAGGTCTCGTTGTACGGGCCCGGCGTCAGCAGCACCGCCAGCGGCGCGCCCTCGCCCGGCGCGGGCCGCGGCGCCCAGTGCAGCAGCGAGTCGCGCACGCCGGCGAAGTACGACGCGAGGTGCTGCACGTTGAGGTCGGCGAACATCTGCGGGAACACGCGCGAGACCACGAGCCGGTTCTCGAGCGCGTAACCCGCGCCCGAGGGCGCCTGGGTGCGGTCGGTGACGACCCACCAGTGGCCGTCGGGCGAGCGCGCCAGATCGGCCGCGTACTGGAACAGGTGCACGCCGCCGGCCGGGCGCACGCCCTTGACCGGGTGCAGGAAGCCGCTGTGGCCGAACACCACCGGCGCGGGGATCGCGCCGCTGCGCAGCAGCGCCTGGGGGCCGTAGATGTCGGCGAGCACGCGGTTCAGCAGATCGGCGCGTTGCGCGATGCCGGCCTCGATCTCGTCCCACTCGCCGGGCGCGAGCAGCAGCGGCAGCGGGTCGACCTCCCACGGCCGGTCGGCGCCCTTCGGGTCGGCGTAGACGTTGTAGGTGATGCCGTTCTCGCGGATCTCGCGCTCCATCAGCGACAGCGTGTCGCCGATCTCCGGCCCCTGGCGCGCGGCCAGCGCGCGCAGGAACGCGTCCCAGTGCGCGCGCGGCTCGCCCGGCGCCGCGAGCATCTCGTCGAAGCGGCCCTTCGGAACGTCGTAGGCGTCGAGCAGGTCTCTCAACATCGAATCCGGGCGTCATTCATCACGACGCGCATTGTCGCCGGGGCGCAAAGAAGGATTCACCGCAGAGTGAAGGAGTCGACGGAGTTCACGCAGAGTCAGGAATTCTTCTTGAACTCTGCGTGAACTCTGTCCACTCCGTTCCTCTGCGGTGAAGGCTTTGTCTTACCCTGCCGCCCGTCGCAGGTCGAGCGTGAACGGGAAGTTCGGGTTGCGCTCTTCCTTCGGCGTCGCCATGTACCCCGGCGTGTGGCCGGTGCGGAAGAAGCGCGCGAGGCGCCGCGCCTCGGCTTCGTAGGCGTTGACCGGGAAGGTGTCGTAGCTGCGCCCGCCCGGGTGCGCGACGTGGTACTGGCAGCCGCCCATCGAGCGGTTCATCCAGGTGTCGAGCAGGTCGAAGGTCAGCGGCGCATGCACGTCGATGCTCGGGTGCAGCGCGCTCGGCGGGTTCCACGCGCGGTAGCGCACCGCGCCGACGAACTCGCCGACCCGGCCGGTCGGCTGCAACGGCACGGCGCGGCCGTTGCAGGTGAGCACGTGGCGATCGCCGACCAGGCCGGTCACGACCAGCTGGATGCGCTCGAGCGACGAGTCGACGAAGCGCGCGGTGCCGCCGGGCGCGCCCTCCTCGCCCATCACATGCCACGGCTCGAGCGCGAGGCGCAGCTCGACCTTCACGCCCATCGCGGCGAAGTCGCCGAGGCGCGGGAAGCGGAAGTTCAGGTGCGGCGCGAACCAGTCGAGCTCGATGGGATAGCCGGCGGCGTGCAGCTCGGTGCTGACATCGGCGAGGTCTTGCCAGATGAAGTGCGGCAGCATGAAGCGGTCGTGCAGCTCGGTGCCCCAGCGCTTCAGGCGCGCCGGGCGGTACGGCTCCTGCCAGAAGCGCGAGACCAGCGCGCGCATCAGCAGCTGCTGCGTCAGGCTCATGCGCGCGTGCGGCGGCATCTCGAACGCGCGCATCTCGAGCAGGCCGAGGCGCCCGGTCGGGCCGTCGGGCGAGTACAGCTTGTCGATGCAGAACTCGGCGCGGTGCGTGTTGCCCGACACGTCGATCAGCAGATTGCGCATCAGCCGGTCGACCAGCCACGGTGGCACATGTCCGTTCTCGGCAGTGATTCGCTTCAGTTCGGCGAACGCGATCTCGATCTCGTAGACCGAATCGTTGCGCGCCTCGTCGACGCGCGGCGCCTGGCTCGTCGGCCCGACGAACAGGCCCGAGAACAGATAGCTCAGCGCCGGGTGGTTGTGCCAGTACGCGACCATGCTCGTCAGCAGATCGGGGCGGCGGAGGAACGGCGAATCGGCGACGGTCGCGCCGCCGAGCACGAAGTGGTTGCCGCCGCCGGTACCGGTATGGCGGCCGTCGAGCATGAACTTCTCGGTCGACAGCCGCGTCTCGTGCGCCGACTGGTACAGGTACGTGGCCTGGTCGACCAGCTCGCCCCAGGTGCTGACCGGCTGGATGTTGACCTCGATCACGCCGGGGTCGGGCGTGACGCGCAGCGTCTGCAGGCGCGGGTCCTTCGGCGGCTCGTAGCCTTCGAGCACGACCGGCAGGTTCATCTCGAGCGCGGTGTCTTCGACCGCGACGACGAGCTCGAGGTAGTCCTCGAGCGCGGCGGCCGGCGGCATGAAGACATACAGGCGCCCGTTGCGCGGCTCGGCGCTCATCGCGGTGCGCGTGACCTGCGCGGCCGATTCGAAGCGTTGCGGCGCGCGCACCGTCGCGGCGACGTTGGCGACGGGCGAACGCTCGCCGCTCAGCGCGGCGAGCGAGCGGTCGGCATAGCGCTCGCCGCCGGCACCGAGACCGGCCGCAGTGGTCTCGGTCGCGGCGCCGGCACCGAGGCCGGCCTCGCTCGCGCCGCTGGCGAAGCGCAGGCGCTTGTACGGCGGCAGCGGCGCGAACGGCTGGGTCTGGTCGACCGGGTGGATCCACGGCAAGTCGCTGTCCTTGGCCCACGGCTGCGAATCGAGCGGCAGGCGGTAGCCCATCGCCGAATCGCCGGGGATCAGGTAGCAGCGCTCGGCGCGCAGGAACCACGGGCCACTCTGCCAGCGCGGCACACCGGTCGGGTTGCGGCCCACCGGCAGCACGTGGCCGACGACCTTGTCCAGGCCCTGCGTGAAGATCTTGCGGATGCGGTCGCGCTCGAGCGGGTCGGCCAGGCGCGCGTCGAACGGGTCGACGTTGCTCGGCAGCTTGCGCTCGCGCCACAGGTAGTACCAGGTATCTTCATAGGCCGGGAACACATACTTCGGATCGAGCCCGAGCCGCTTCGCGACGCCGGCGAGCAGCCGCGCCGCATGGGCCTCGCCGGCGCCGTAGTCTTGGTGCTCGCTCGCGAACAGCTCGGGGTGGGTCCAGATCGGCTCGCCGTCCTTGCGCCAGAACAGGTTCAGCGACCAGCGCGGCAGTTGCTCGCCCGGGTACCACTTGCCCTGGCCGTAGTGCAGCAGGCCGCCGGCGCCGTAGCGCGCGCGCAGCTTGTCCATCAGGTCGGCGCTGAGCGCCCGCTTGGTCGGGCCCATCGCCTCGGTGTTCCACTCGGCGCCCTCGCGGTCGTCGACCGACACGAACGTCGGCTCGCCGCCTTGCGTCAGGCGCACGTCCATGCGGCGCAAATCGGCATCGACCGCCTTGCCGAGCTCGTCGATGTGGCCCCACTGCAGCTCGCTGTAGGGCAGCGTGACGCGCGGCGCTTCCCAGACGCGGCGCACCGACATGTGGTGCTCGAAGGTCGTCTCGCAGGGCTCGAGCTCGCCGCTGATCGGCGCCGCCGACGAAGGTTCGGGCGAGCACGCGAGCGGGATGTGGCCTTCGCCGGCGTAGAGGCCCGAGGTCGGGTCGAGCCCGATCCAGCCCGCGCCCGGCAGGTAGACCTCGCACCAGGCGTGCAGGTCGGTGAAGTCGACCTCGGTGCCGCTCGGGCCGTCGAGCGACTTCTGGTCGCTCTTGAGCTGGATCAGGTAGCCGGACACGAAGCGCGCGGCGAGCCCGAGATGGCGCAAGAGCTGCACGAGGAG
>DATMIN010000378.1:0-2390 GCA_035554275.1 Burkholderiaceae bacterium | reverse complement strand
TGCACCTCGCCCCAGTGGCGCGCGAAGCGCCGTCGCACCGCCTCGAACACGGCGCCACCGATGGCCGCGAGCGCGACCACGCCGATCCAGCTGACGGCCGACTTCACGTTCAGCGCGATGCCGAGGAAGTGCATCTCCGGGCCCTGCGCCTCGTTGAGCTGCATGTGATAGACCATCTCGATGATCGCGGCCACGCCCAGCGCCAGCGGCAGCGCGGCGACGAACAGCAGCCCGTACCACGGCGCGACGCGGGCAAACTTGCCGAGCTTGACGACGCGCAGGTTCATCATGATCAGGCTGGCGATGCCGCCCGGCGCGTACATCACCATCAGCAGGAACGCGAGGCCGAGGTAGAGCAGCCACGCCTTCGTCACCTCCGACAGCAGCACCGAGGCGAGCACCAGCAGCACCGCGCCGATGATCGGGCCGAAGAAGAAGGTCGCGCCGCCGAGGAAGGTGAACAGCAAGTAGCCGCCCGAGCGCACCGTGCTCAGGCCGTCGGAGGCGTTGACGATCTCGAAGTTGATCGCGCTCAGCGCGCCGCCGATGCCGGCGAAGAAGCCCGCGATCACGAAGCCGAGATAACGCACCCACTGGGTGTTGTAGCCGATGAACTCGACACGCTCGGGGTTGTCGCGCACCGCGTTGAGCATGCGCCCGAGCGGCGTGCCGGTGAACGCGTACATCAGCGCGGTCGAGATGAAGCAGTACGCGGCGATCAGGTAATAGACCTGGATCTGCGGGCCGAACGTGATGCCGAAGAACGGCGTGCCGTAGGTGCGGTTGGTGGTGACGCCGCCCTCGCCGCCGAAGAAGCCCGGGAACATCAGCGACATCGCCGCGACCAGCTCGCCGATGCCCAGCGTGATCATCGCGAACGTGGTGCCCGACTTTTTCGTCGTCACGTAGCCGAACAGCGCGGAGAAGAACATGCCGGCCAGCCCGCCGACCAGCGGCACGACGACCAGCGGCAGCGGGATCGCGCCGCGCGTCGCGAGGTTCATCGCGTGCAGCGAGATGAAGGCACCCAGGCCGGTGTAGACGGCGTGGCCGAAGCTGAGCATGCCGCCCTGGCCGAGCAGGACGTTGTAGCTCAGGCAGATGATCGTGAGATACCCCATCTGCGACAGCATCGTCAGCGCCAGGCTGCTGCGGAACAGCAGCGGCAGCACGATCAGCAGCAGCGCGAACAGGGCCCAGATCACCAGGCGGCCGCGCGGCAGCGCGCGGCGGGGAGCGGCGACCGCGAGCTCAGCCATCACGCCTGCCCAGCAGGCCGCGCGGCCGGAAGATCAGCATCAGCACCAGCAGCAGGTACGGCAGGATCGGCGCGACCTGCGCGACGCTGAGATTCAGCAGCTCGTGGCCGAAGGTCTGGTCGGTCACCGGCAGGCCGAACGCGCGCAGCCCGGTCGCGAGCGACTGGTCGATCGCCACCGCGAAGGTCTGCAGCACGCCGATCAGCAGCGAGGCGAGGAACGCACCGGCCAGCGACCCCATGCCGCCGACCACGACGACGACGAACACGATCGAGCCAACCGCCCCCGCCATCGCTGGCTCGGTGACGTAGGTGTTGCCGCCGATCACGCCGGCCAGCGCCGCGAGCGCCGCGCCGCCGCCGAACACCAGCATGAACACGCGCGGCACGTCGTGGCCGAGCGCCTCGACCGTCTCCGGGTGCGTCAGCGCCGCCTGGATCACCAGGCCGATGCGGGTGCGCGTCAGCAGCAGCCACACCGAGAGCAGCATCAGCAGCGCGAGCAGCATGATGAACGAGCGCGACTTCGGGAACTGCGTGCCGTAGAGCGTGAACAGCGGCCCCTGCAATTGCTCGGGCAGGCCGTACGGCACCGTTGCGTTGCCCCACACCAGCCGCACGACCTCCAAGATCAGGTACGACAGGCCGAAGGTCACGAGCAGCTCGGGCACGTGGCCGAACTTGTGGACCCGGCGCAGGCAGTGGCGCTCGAACAGCGCGCCGAGAATGCCCACGAGGATCGGCGCGACGAACAGCGCCGGCCAGAAGCCCACCGCCAGCGACAGGCTGTACGCGAAGTACGCGCCGAGCATGTAGAAGCTGGTGTGGGCGAAGTTCAGCACGCCCATCATGCTGAAGATCAGCGTCAGCCCGGAGCTGAGCATGAACAACAACAGCCCGTAACTCAGGCCGTTGAGCATCGATATGGTGAAAAACTCCATCGGGGCAATCGTTCCGGTGCGAGGCGGCGCGGCTTCTTCTCCAGCAGCGGCGGCGTCGTGACCCAGGTGGCAAACGGGGCCCGGCAGGTCTCCCCGCCGGGCCCCGAGTATCGGGCAAGCCGCGCTCAGGAGCCGCTCGGGCGCACCATCTGGCAGCTGGTCGGCGTGCTCGCGATGTAGGGCTCGAGGTA
>DATMIN010000377.1:0-6308 GCA_035554275.1 Burkholderiaceae bacterium | reverse complement strand
GATGGTCATGCCCGGCGACAACGTCAGCATCACCGTCAAGCTGATCAACCCGATCGCGATGGAAGAGGGTCTGCGCTTCGCCATCCGCGAGGGCGGCCGTACCGTCGGCGCGGGTGTGGTGGCCAAGATCATCGAGTGAGGGATTGCGAAGGGGCGTAGCTCAATTGGCAGAGCGCTGGTCTCCAAAACCAGAGGTTGGGGGTTCGATGCCCTCCGCCCCTGCCAGGTTTCTGGCAGCAGCGTGAACAGTCCTTCACGCTGGCAGGCAGTACACGACAACACCATGGCAAATCCTCCACAAGTCGAAACGATCTCCACCGGCGCCGACAAGGCCAAGCTGGCGATCGCCGGCGTGCTCGTCGTGGCCGCGGTGGTGGCGTTCTACGCGCTCGCGCGTCAGGACCTGTGGCTGCGCGTGGCCGCGCTCGCTGTCGTGCTGGCGGCGGCGGTGGCGACGTTCTTCACCTCCGAGTCGGGCAAGCAGCTGATCGCCTACGGGCGCGACTCGGCGCGCGAGGTCAAGAAGGTCGTCTGGCCGACGCGCAAGGAAGCGCTGCAGATGACCGGCTACGTGTTCGCTTTCGTCGTGGTGATGGCGCTGTTCCTGTTCCTGACCGACAAGACCCTGGAGTGGCTGCTGTACGACCTGATCCTGGGCTGGAAGCGTTGAGGCGCGTTTGCGGATGACCGACATGACCGAAGAACTCCACCCCGCCGCCGCCGTGACCGCCGAGACCGTCGCGCCCACCACCAACAAGCGCTGGTACGTCGTGCACGCCTACTCGGGGATGGAAAAGGCCGTCGAGCGCAACCTGCGCGAGCGCATCGACCGCTCCGAGCTGCAAGACAAGTTCGGCCGCATCCTGGTGCCGATGGAAGAGGTCGTCGAGCTGAAGAACGGCAAGAAGTCGGTCTCCGAGCGCCGCTTCTTCCCCGGCTATGTGCTGGTCGAGATGGAGATGGGCGACGACACCTGGCACCTGGTCAAGCACACCAGCAAGGTCACCGGCTTCGTCGGCGGCGCGAAGAACCGGCCGTCGCCGATCTCCGCGGCCGAGGTGCTGAAGATCGTCCACCAGATGCAAGAGGGCGTCGAGAAGCCGCGCCCGAAGGTGCAGTGGGTCGTCGGCGAGCTGGTGCGCATCAAGGAAGGCCCGTTCACCGATTTCAACGGCGCGATCGAAGACGTCAACTACGACAAGTCGAAGGTGCGCGTTTCGGTCACGATCTTCGGCCGGGCCACGCCGGTCGAGCTCGACTTCGCGCAGGTCGAGAAGGTTTGAGACGAGTTCGATGCGGCACTCCGAGCCGCATCCGTAGCCAGCCCGAGACGAGATTCGGGCACGAGGAGCCCCGGTAACCAGCCCGTGGCGTTTGAACTCAACAACCCACCGCGCAAGCACCGGGTTGGATTGGAGAAGCAGAAATGGCAAAGAAGATTGTCGGCTTGATCAAGCTGCAAGTTCCCGCCGGCAAGGCGAACCCGTCGCCGCCGATCGGCCCGGCCCTGGGCCAGCGCGGCCTGAACATCATGGAGTTCTGCAAGGCGTTCAACGCCCAGACCTCGAGCATGGAGCCCGGTCTCGTGCTGCCGGTCGTGATCACCGCGTTCGCGGACAAGTCGTTCACGTTCGTGCTGAAGAGCCCGCCGGCGTCAGTGCTGATCAAGAAGACGCTGAAGCTCGACAAGGGCTCGGCGCGCCCGCACCTCGACAAGGTCGGCAAGCTCACGCGCGCCCAGGCCGAAGAGATCGCGAAGATGAAGATCAAGGACCTGACCGGTGCCGATCTCGACGCCGCCGTGCGCACCGTCGCCGGCACGGCCCGCTCGATGGGCATCACCGTGGAAGGAGTGATCTGACATGGCCAAGCTCACGAAGCGCCAGAAGGCGCTGGCCGGCAAGGTCGAGTCGACCAAGCTGTACGCCGTCGACAACGCGCTGGCGATCGTCAAGGAATGCGCGGTCGCGAAGTTCGATGAATCGATCGACGTCGCGGTGCAACTCGGCATCGATGCGAAGAAGTCGGATCAGGTCGTGCGCGGCGCCGTCGTGCTGCCCAACGGCACCGGCAAGACCAAGCGCGTCGCGGTGTTCGCGCAGGGCGCCAAGGCCGAGGAAGCCAAGGCGGCCGGCGCCGATCTCGTCGGCATGGAAGACCTGGCCGAGCAGATCAAGGCCGGCGTGATGAACTTCGACGTCGTGATCGCCTCGCCCGACACGATGCGCGTCGTCGGCACGCTCGGCCAGATCCTGGGCCCGCGCGGCCTGATGCCGAACCCGAAGGTCGGCACCGTGACGCCCGATGTGGCGCAGGCGGTTCGCAACGCGAAGGCCGGCCAGGTGCAGTTCCGCGTCGACAAGGCCGGCATCGTGCACGCCACGATCGGCCGCCGTTCGTTCGAATCCGACAAGTTGGTCGGCAACCTGCGCGCGCTGATCGAGGCGCTGAACAAGGCCAAGCCGGCGTCGAGCAAGGGCATCTACCTGCGCAAGGTCGCGCTGAGTTCGACGATGGGCGTGGGCGCCCGGGTCGACATCGCGACGATCAACGCATCGGCCACGGCGGCGTGAGGATCGCCGCCTGACATGAATCGACGGTCGGCGCGCGTCTTGGTGCCGGCCTGAAGAGTGTGGTGGGCTGCGTCGTTCCGCAAGGGGCGCGCAGGTCATCCAAGACCGCTGGTGTGGCCCTCGTGGCCGCTTAATGGACGGCAAGTCGAAAGCCTTGCCCGAAGCCAGCGCAGATGGCGGTCCCGCCGAAGAGGAATGCTGAGTTCCAGTTCGGAAGGTCGCTGAACCAGTGTTCGGAGCCGGGCGACCGGCGAAGAACACATGTTGTGAGGAGTCAGACCTTGAGTCTCAACAAGAGCGAGAAACAGACCGTGGTGGCGGATGTGGCAGCGCGGGTCGCGCGGTCGCAGACGCTGGCGCTGGCCGAGTACCGTGGCCTCACCGTGGCTCACCTCGACGTGCTGCGCAAGCAGGCGCGCGACAAGGGCGTGTACCTTCACGTGCTGAAGAACACGCTCGCACGACGCGCCGTTGCCGGCACGCCGTTCGAGGTGGCCTCGGAGAGCATGGTCGGCCCGCTGATCTACGGGTTTTCCGAAGACGCGGTGGCCGCGGCGAAAGTCCTTTCCGACTTCGCCAAGGGCAACGACAAGCTGATCGTCAAGGGCGGCGCCTACGCGGGCAAGGCCCTTAACGCCGACGGGGTGAAGTCGCTGGCCTCGGTGCCGAGCAAGGAAGTGCTGCTCGCGCAGCTGCTCGGCCTGATGCAGTCGCCGATCTCGCGCCTCGCGCGGGTGCTCGGCGCCATCGCCGAGAAGCGCGGCGAGTCGGCTCCGGCCGATGCGCCGGTCGCCGAAGCTGCCCCCGCTGCTGCTTGAACCATCGAACTTTCAAACCTATCTACTGAACTGGAAATCATCATGGCATTCGACAAAGACGCATTCCTCACCGCCCTCGACAGCATGTCGGTGATGGACCTGAACGACCTGGTCAAGGCGATCGAAACCAAGTTCGGCGTGTCCGCCGCGGCGATGGCCGCGCCGGCCGCCGGCGGTGGCGGCGGTGCCGCCGCGGCGGTCGCCGAAGAGCAGACCGAGTTCACCGTGACCCTGACCGACTTCGGCGCCAACAAGGTGTCGGTCATCAAGGCCGTTCGCGAGCTGACGGGCCTGGGCCTGAAGGAAGCGAAGGACCTGGTCGACGGCACGCCGAAGCCCGTCAAGGAAGCGGTGTCCAAGGCCGACGCCGAAGCCGCGAAGAAGAAGCTCGAAGACGCCGGCGCGAAGGCCGAGATCAAGTAAGCCGGCCGGTGCGAGGGGCTGGGCGCCGGATTCGGCCCCAGCCTTTCGTGCTTCTTGGGGTTGGCCCGGATTGACCGGCGAATCCTTGTAATGCCCTTCGAAAGCACCTGAAAGCATCCGCGCCGACAATCGCGGGTTCTTTCAAGTGGTTTCAAAAGCTCTCTGATCCGACTGCAGAGAGCGGGTTTGGTCGGGCTCCGGTGCAATGCCGGGGTTGTCCGCCAGCGGTTGGTAGTGGCCAATCACCAAGCTTCGAATTGCCCCTGTCGTGAAGACAGGGCTCGAAAGACAGTCGCCGACGGGGACGCCGCTCAAGGCCCGAGCAGCGTCTCCTGAGACGGAGTGGGTACTACACATGGCGCAGCAAACAACCCCCTACAGCTACACCGAGCGCAAGCGGATTCGCAAGAGCTTCGGTAAACGCGAGAGTGTTCTGAAGGTTCCTTACCTGCTGACGATGCAGAAGGAATCGTACGTGGCCTTCCTGCAGAAGGAGGTGCCACCGCAAAAGCGCAAGCCCGAGGGGCTGCAAGCCGCCTTCCTGTCCGCGTTCCCGATCGTGTCGCACAACGGGTTCGTGGAGATGAAGTTCATCGAATTCAACATGGCCAAGCCCGCGTTCGACACGCGCGAGTGCCAGGTGCGTGGTCTCACGTACGCCGCCGCTGTGCGCGCGAAGCTGCAGATGATCATCTACGACCGTGAGAGCCCGCAGGCCAAGACGGTCAAGGAGATCAAGGAGCAGGAGGTCTACATGGGCGAAGTGCCCCTGATGACCGACTACGGCTCGTTCATCGTCAACGGCACCGAGCGCGTGATCGTCTCGCAGCTGCACCGTTCGCCGGGCGTGTTCTTCGAGCACGACAAGGGCAAGACGCACTCGAGCGGCAAGCTGCTGTTCAGCGCGCGGATCATCCCGTACCGCGGCTCGTGGCTCGACTTCGAGTTCGACCCGAAGGACATCCTGTACTTCCGCGTCGACCGCCGCCGCAAGATGCCGGTGACGATCCTGCTGAAGGCGATCGGCCTGAACCCGGAAGCGATCCTCGCGAACTTCTTCGTGTTCGACAACTTCCGCCTGATGGACTCGGGTGCGCAGCTCGAGTTCGTGGCCGATCGGCTGCGCGGCGAAGTCGCGCGCTTCGACATCACCGACAAGAACGGTGTCGTGGTCGTCGAGAAGGACAAGCGCATCACCGCGCGCCACGTGCGCACGATCGAGACCTCGGAGACCAAGTTCATCAGCGTCCCCGAGGACTACCTGATGGGCCGCATGCTCGCGCGCAACGTGGTCGACGCCGACACCGGCGAGATCATCGCGAAGGCCAACGACGAGCTGACCGAAGCGCTGCTGAAGAAGCTGCGCGTGGCCGGCGTGAAGGAAATCCCGGCGCTGTACACGAACGAGCTCGACGAAGGCGCGTACATCTCGCAGACGCTCGCCGCCGACGAGACCGCCGACCAGCTGGCCGCGCGCGTGGCGATCTACCGCATGATGCGCCCCGGCGAGCCGCCGACCGAAGATGCGGTCGAGGCGCTGTTCCACCGCCTGTTCTACAGCGCCGACACGTACGACCTGTCGCGCGTGGGCCGGATGAAGTTCAACGCCCGCGTCGGCCGCGACGTGCCGGAAGGCGCGATGACCTTGTCGAACGAGGACATCCTCGACGTGGTGAAGATCCTCGTCGAGCTGCGCAACGGCCGCGGCGAGGTCGACGACATCGACCATCTCGGCAACCGCCGGGTGCGCTGCGTCGGCGAGCTGGCCGAGAACCAGTACCGCTCGGGTCTGGCACGGATCGAGAAGGCCGTGAAGGAACGCCTCGGTCAAGCCGAGACCGAGGCGCTGATGCCTCATGACCTGATCAACTCCAAGCCGATCTCGGCAGCGTTGAAGGAGTTCTTCGGAGCGAGCCAGCTGAGCCAGTTCATGGACCAGACCAACCCGCTGAGCGAGATCACGCACAAGCGGCGCGTCTCGGCCCTCGGCCCGGGCGGGTTGACCCGCGAACGCGCCGGCTTCGAGGTGCGCGACGTGCACCCGACGCACTACGGCCGGGTCTGCCCGATCGAGACCCCGGAAGGCCCGAACATCGGCCTGATCAACTCGCTCGCGCTGTACGCGCAACTGAACGAGTACGGCTTCCTCGAGACGCCGTACCGGCGCGTGGCCGACGGCAAGGTGACGATGCAGATCGACTACCTGTCGGCGATCGAGGAAGGCAAGTACGTGATCGCGCAGGCCAGCGCGACGCTCGACAAGGACGGCAAGCTGATCGACGAGCTCGTCAGCGCGCGCGACAACGGCGAGTCGATCCTGACCTCGGCCGAGCGCATCCAGTACATGGACGTGGCGCCGACGCAGATCGTCTCGGTGGCGGCGTCGCTGGTGCCGTTCCTCGAGCACGACGATGCGAACCGCGCGCTGATGGGCGCGAACATGCAGCGCCAGGCCGTGCCGACGCTGCGCCCCGAGAAGGCGCTGGTCGGCACC
>DATMIN010000376.1:0-3899 GCA_035554275.1 Burkholderiaceae bacterium | reverse complement strand
GGGCCGCCGCGATCGTCGCGCGCGTGCCGCATCGGCGGCGGCGCGTGGCGCGCACTCTCCTGCGCCCGTTCCTGCGCCTCGTTGCGCGCGAGTTCGAGCAGGCCGTCGAGCTCGTCGGGCGGCACGCCCTTCAGGGCGCAGAAGTTGGCGGTGGTCAGCGTCGTGGTCTGGAAGTCGTGCAGCAGGCCGGCACGGGCGCGGCGCTGCGATTCCTCGACTTCCTGGCGCGACACCTGGTTCGCGCGCCGCCGCGCCAGCTCGTCGAGCGCGGCCTGCTTGTGCTCGGCACTGAGTTCGCCGGCGGGCTGGCCGTCGAGGTCGAAGCGCTGCGTCGCGCGTGACACCGCGATCAGGTACGACGTGCTGCCGGTGTGGCGGCGGAAGAAGGCCGACAGCGCCTGCTTCGTGAAGACGCCGGGCGCGCGTTCCTGGATGTCGAGCTGGATGCGCAGCTTCAGCGGCTTCGCGCTTCCGACGAACAGCGCCGGGAATCGTTGCTTGAGCTGCAGCGCCGTCTGCGCCGGATCGCTCGGCGCGGGCTTGGCTTGCGCGGCTGCGGCGGCCGGGGCCAGCGCCTCGGGCGCGGCGGGGGTGGCCGGCGCCTCGAGCGCAGCGTCGTCGTCGCCCGTCGGGGGCGCGGGGGTGTCGGGCATGGGCGAGGTCAGGGCGCGAAGGTCGAAGGGCCGGATTGTGCTTGCAATTCGCGCCCGCACCCCGACTTCAATGCCCGGAGGATTCTTCTCGTGGGTGGAACCGATGCATTCCTGCTCGACGCGTATTCGCGCACCGTCAGCGACGTGGTCGACCGCGTCGGCCCCGCGGTGGTCGCGGTGCAGGTCGGCACATCCGGCGGCGGCTCGGGCTTCCTGTTCACGCCCGACGGCTACCTGCTGACCAACTCGCACGTCGTGCGCGCCGGCCAGCCCGCGTGGCCGGCCGGCGAGCCGCGACCGAGCTACCGCGTCTCGCTCGCCGACGCGCGCAGCTATGCCGCCCGCTTCGTCGGCGACGACCCCGACACCGACCTGGCGGTGCTGCACATCGACGGCCTCTCGCAAGGCGCGCTCGCGCACGCACCGCTCGGCAGCGCCGCGGGCCTGAAGCGCGGCGAGATCGCGATCGCGATCGGCAACCCGCTCGGCTTCGAGCACACCGTCACCTCGGGCATCGTCAGCGCGCTCGGGCGCAGCATGCGCACCAGCACCGGCCGGCTGATTCCGAACGTGATCCAGACCGATGCCGCGCTCAACCCCGGCAACTCCGGCGGCCCGCTGCTCAACGCGCGCGGCGAGGTGATCGGCGTCAACACCGCGATCATTCGCGGCGCCAATTCGATCTGCTTCGCGGTCGCGATCGACATTGCGGCCTGGGTGATTCCGCAACTGCTGCAGCACGGCCGGGTGCGGCGCGGCCACCTCGGCGTCGGCGGCAGCACCGCGCCGCTGCACCGCCGCGTCGTGCTGGCTCACGGGCTGGATCAGAGCGCGGGCGTGCGCGTGCTGCAGCTCGAACCGGGCAGCCCGGCCGATCGCGCCGGCGTGCGCATCGATGACGTGATCGTCGGCCTCGACGGCGTCGCGATCGACTCGGTCGACACGCTGCACCAGACGCTCGACGCGAGCCGCATCCAGCGCGACTGCGCCCTCAAGCTGCTGCGCGGCACGCTCTCGCCGCAGCCGCTGTACCTGCAGGTGCGGCCGAGCGAGCGGCCGAGTGCGTGACGTGCGCGCTCAGTCGGGCACGACCGCGGTGACCTCGATCTCGATCTTGGCCCGGTCCTCGATGAGCGCGCTCACCTCGACCGCGGTCATTGCAACGCTGAAGCTGCCGATCAGCTCGCGGTAGGCGGCGCCGATCTCGGCCGACGCGTCGAGGTATTCGCGCTTGCTCGTCACGTACCACGTCATGCGCACGATGTGCGCCGGCTTCGCGTCGCCCTCGGCCAGCACGTCGACGACGTTGCGCAGCGCCTGGCGCGCCTGGCCGGCGAGCGTGTCGCTCGCGAAGCGGCCTTCGGCGTCCCAGCCGATCATGCCGGCGACGAACACCATCCGGCCGCGCGCGGCCACGCCGTTCGCATAGCCGCGCGGGCGCGGCCAGCCGGGGGGAAGAAGCGTCTGCATGCGGTGGTCTCCTCGGGGACGTGGGTGTCGCCGCTCACGCCGGCGCGCGCAAGCGAAAGCGCTGCAGCTTGCCGGTCTCGGTGCGCGGCAGCGCATCGCGGTACTCGATCGCGCGCGGGTACTTGTACGGTGCGATCGTCTGCTTGACGAACGCCTGCAGCTCCGCGGTCAGCGTCTCGTCGGGCGCGTGGCCGGCGTGCAGCACGACGAAGGCCTTGACGATCTGGCCGCGCTCGGCGTCGGGCACGCCGATCACGCCGCACTCGGCGACCTTCGGGTGCAGCAGCAGCGCGCCTTCGACCTCGGGCGAGGCGATGTTGTAGCCGGCCGAGACGATCATGTCGTCGGTGCGCGCCTGGTAGTGGAAGTAGCCGTCGTCGTCGACGAGATACGCGTCGCCGGTGAGGTTCCAGCCGCCCTGCACGTAGTCGGCTTGGCGCGGATCGTCGAGGTAGCGGCAGCCGGTCGGCCCCTTCACCGCGAGGCGGCCGACGCGGTTCGGCGGCAGCGGCGTGCCGCTGTCGTCGACCACGCGCGCCTGGTAGCCGGGCACCGGCACGCCCGTCGCACCGGGCCGCGCATGCGCCTCGTCGGCCGAGATGAAGATGTGCAGCAGCTCGGTCGCGCCGATGCCGTCGATCAGCTCGATGCCGGTCGCTTCCTTCCACAGCGCGCGCGTCGCCGCGGGCAAGGCTTCGCCTGCCGAGACGCAGCGCCGCAGGCTCGACGCGCGCAGCGCCTCGCCGTGCGCGGCCATCGCGCGGTACGAGGTGGGCGCGGTGAACAACACCGTCGCGCCGAAGTCGCGGATGGCGTCGACGAGCTGCTGCGGCGAGGCCTTCTCGAGCAGCACCACCGAGGCGCCGACGCTCATCGGGAACAGCAGCAGCCCACCGAGGCCGAACGTGAACGCGAGCGGCGCGCTGCCGATGAACACGTCGTCGGCGTGCGGCCTGAGCACGTGCGCCGGCCAGCACGCGCACGCCGCCATCACGTCGCGGTGAAAGTGCATCGTGCCCTTCGGCTCGCCGGTCGTGCCCGAGGTGAACGCGATCATGCAGGTGTCGTCGGCCGCGGTCGCGACCGCGGTGAACGCGTCGTCGTGGCGCGCCATCGCGGCTTCGAGCCCGGTGCCGCTGTCGCTGTCGCCCTCGCCGTTGAAGTTCAGCACGTGCGCGAGCGTCGGGCAGCGCGGCTGCGCGAGCGCGAGTTCGTCGGCGAGCCGCGCGTCGCACAGCGCGTGCGTGATCTCGGCCTTCGCGGCGATCTGCGCCAGCTCTTTCGCGCGCAACATCGGCATCGTCGCCACCGCGATGCCGCCGGCCTTGATCACCGCGAACCAGCACGCGGCGAGCATCGGGTTGTTGGGCGCGCGCAGCAGCACGCGGTTGCCGGGCACGAGGCCGAGCTCGCGCACGAGCACGTGGGCGATGCGGTCGGCGCAACGCTGCAGCTCGGCGTACGTCCAGCGCAGGCCCGGCGCCCGGATGCAGACGCGCTCGCTGCGGCCCTCGGCCACCGCGCGGTCGAGCAGTTCGGCGGCGCAGTTGAGCTGCTGCGGAAACTGCAGCCCCGGCAGCTCGAACACGAACTCCGGCTGTTGCTCGGGCGGCGGCAGCCGGTCGCGCGCGAAGGTGTCGATGTGCGCGCTCGTCACGCTCGCGCCTCGCGCAGCAGATCGCGGCCGATGATCAACTGCTGCACCTCGGTCGCGCCTTCGTAGATGCGCAGCGCGCGAATCTCGCGGTACAGCCGCTCGACCGGCTGGCCGCTGAC
>DATMIN010000375.1:0-2365 GCA_035554275.1 Burkholderiaceae bacterium | reverse complement strand
ACCGGCAAGACCGAGCTCGCGAAGGTCGCGGCGCAGGCCGCCGGGCTCGAGCTCTACGAGGTCGAGTACGCCGACCGCGACGGCAACTCGCTCAGCGGCCGCGACCGCTATCGCTCGCTGCAGATCAGCCAGGTGTTCCTGAAGGGCAGCCGCAACGTCGCGCTGCTGTTCGACGAGGTCGAAGACGTGTTCCCGCCGATCTCGACCGACGCGGCGCAGCTGATCGCGCGCATGGACACCGGCGACGGCGCGCTCTCGGGCAGCGTCAGCGGCAAGGCCTGGGTCAACCAGATCCTCGAGACCAACCCGGTGCCGGTGATCTGGGTCACCAACCGGATCGAGCAGATCGACCCGGCGTTCCGGCGCCGCTTCCAGTACCACCTCGAGCTGAAGAGCCCGCCGCCGGGCGCGCGCGAGGGCCTGGTGGCGCGCGCGCTGGCCGGTGTCGAGGTGGCCGAGGGCTTCGCCGCGAAGCTGGCCGAACGCAAGGGGCTGACGCCGGCGCAGATTCGCACCGCGGTCAAGTTCGCGCGCCTGGCGACCACGCCGGGCGAGGCCGGGCACGACCTGCAGTCGCTGATCGAGCGCCAGCTCGTCAACGCCGACAAGGCGCTGGGCAACGCCGGCGCCGAGCGCGGCGCGCGCCGCGTCGTGACGCAGTACGACCTCGGCCTCGTCAACACCGAATCGAAGTTCGAAGTGCCGAAGATCATCGAGGCGCTGCGCCGCAAGACCTACGGCACGCTGTGCTTCCACGGCCCGCCGGGCACCGGCAAGACGGCGCTGGCCGAGCACATCGCGCACGAGCTGCAGCGCCCGCTGCTGATCCGCCAGGCGAGCGACATCATGAGCAAGTACGTCGGCGAGACCGAGCAGAACATGGCCAAGATGTTCGACGAGGCGCAGTCGGAGAGCGCCGTGCTGCTGCTCGACGAGGCCGACAGCTTCCTGCGCAGCCGGCGCATGGCCGAGCGCAACTACGAGGTCAGCGAGGTCAACGAGATGCTGCAGGGCATGGAGCGCTTCGCCGGCGTGTTCATCTGCACGACCAACCTGTTCCAGGAGCTCGACGAGGCGGCGCTGCGGCGCTTCACGTTCAAGGTCCAGTTCAAGGCGCTGACCGCGGCGCAGCGCGAGCGCATGTTCGTCGCCGAGGCGCTCGGCGGCGATGCGAGCCTGCTGACGCGCGAGCAGGCCGCGCGGCTGATGCAACTCACCGCGCTGGCGCCGGGCGACTTCGCGTCGGTTGCGCGCCAGGTCGACGTGCTCGGCGAGGCGTTCGCGCCCGACGAGTTCTTGTCGCAGCTCGAGGCCGAGCACCGCGTCAAGCCCGAGGTCCGGCAGCAGCGCGGCATGGGCTTCGTGCACTGATGTTCGCGCTCTGATGTTCGGCGCGCGCGCCGCGGCCGCCGAGGTCGGGCCGCCGCCGCTCGCACCGCAGCCGTACCGTGTCTTCATCTCGTACAGCCACCGCGCCGATGCCGCGCTGGCCGAAGCGCTGGCCGCGACGCTGACGCGCTTCGCGCGGCCGTGGTGGGCGCCGCGCGCGATGAAGGTGTTCCTCGACAAGACCAGCATGGCGAGCGACGACTCGCTCGCGCGGTCGATCCAGAACGGGCTGGCGCGGTGCGAGTGGCTGCTGCTGCTCGCCTGCCCCGAGTCGGCCAGCTCGCCGTGGGTGCAGCAAGAGATCGCGTGGTGGGTCGCGAACCGGCCGCTCGCGCGCCTGGTCATCGCCCACACCGGCGGCACGATCGCGTGGCACGGCATTGACGGCGATGACTTCGACTGGACGGCCACCGACGCGCTGCCCGCCGAGCCCCTGCGCAACCGCTTCGCGCGCGAGCCGCTCTGGGCCGACCTGCGCGCCGCCGCCGCGGCGAAGCGCAAGCGCCTCGGCG
Source organism: Burkholderiaceae bacterium (assembly GCA_035554275.1). Classification (GTDB taxonomy): domain Bacteria; phylum Pseudomonadota; class Gammaproteobacteria; order Burkholderiales; family Burkholderiaceae_C; genus LMDS01. The sequence continues at coordinate 464 of DATMIN010000375.1, read as the reverse complement.
ATGCCGACTACCGCGCCGGCTTTCTCAACGTCGCGGCGCGCATCCACGGCGTCTCGAAGGATGCGCTGTGGAACCTCGAGCGCGGCGAGCAGCGCGTGCGTGTCGTGGTGGCGGTCGCTGCGCTGCTCGCGATCGTGGCCTTCGTGCTGGTCGCGCGCAATCAGCGAAGGATCTCGGACGAACGCGACGAGAACATCGACTCGATCAACCTCGGCGCGAAGGCGCTGCGCGTGCTGCCGAGCGACCCGATGCTGGCCGCGCAGATCGCGCTCGCCGGGATGCAGCCACGCGCCAGCGGCACCGCCGCGAACGCGTTCCGCGCCGCGGTGGCCGCGCTCGCCGGGCCGACCGCGCCGAGCTTCGAGACGGCGCTGCCCGATGCCGTTGCGCTCGCGTGGTCGCCGCAGGCGGCGCGGCTCGCGGTCGTCGACCGGCGCGGCACGCTCACGCTGCTCGACGCCGCC
>DATMIN010000374.1:0-8377 GCA_035554275.1 Burkholderiaceae bacterium | reverse complement strand
GAAGCGCTCGTAGTAGGCGAGCACCGTCGCGACCTGCGTCTGCTGCAGCATGATCTCGGAGAGCCACACGCGGTACGGATCGCGCGTGTTCTGCCACGGCAGCGCGTGGCGCCCATGCGTGCGCTGCCAGGCGACGAGCGGCGCGGAAAACGAGCCCGGCGGCTCAGGCCTGCGCACGCCGCCGCGCGCCGACGTTCGCCATGATCGCGCCGCCCTCGCCCTCGCCCTCGGCCGCGGCCAGCTCGAGCGAGATCAGGTCGTTGCCGGCGACCGGGCCGGCCACGGCCTGGTTGCGCAGCGCGTCGCACAGCTCGCGGGCGCGCTGCACCGAGCGCTGCAGCCGGCCGTCCTGCGCGTCGAGCTCGGCCAGGCGCAGCTCGAGATCGCTCGCGGCGGCCTGCACGCGCTCGAGCGATTCGCGCCGGCGCCGGAAGTTGCGGCGGCGCTCGCGCAGCTGCGCGTCGACCTGCGACGACACCGCCTTGTTCCACACCTCGATCTCGGCGCTCGCGTTCTCGTAGACGACGCGCAGCTTGCTGACCAGCATGCGGCGAAACTGTTCGAGGAACTTCGGCTGCGACAGCCGCAGCGCGTGCGACAGGCCGAGGTAGCGCACGTAGCCGGCCTCGATCTCCTGCAGCTCGGTGGCGAAGCGCTCGAGGTCGGGCGAGCGCGTCATCGCCAGGCCGAAGCCGAATTCGCCGTTGAGCTTGGCGAACGACGCGCCGAGCATGTCGCGGATCTCGTCGCTCTGGCGCTGCGCCGCGTCGAGCCGGCCGCGCAGCCGCGCGCCGAGCGCGACGAACGCCTTCTTCGCGCCGAGGTTCAGCAGCGAGGCGCCCATCTGCGCGTGCATCGCCGCGACCTCGTCGCGCAGCACGTCGGACGTGAGCGCGCCCAGCGCCTCGCGCAGCATCCGGGTGTGGACCATGCGCAGCGCCTGCAGGCGCGTCGTGCACTGCTCGAACTCGGCCGTCTCGGTGTCGATGCGGCCGAGCAGCAGGCGCAGCTTGCCGCCGCTCTTGCCGCGCAGCCCGCGCAGCTCGAGCATCTGCTCGGCGAGCTGGCGGCGCTGGTCGCCGAGGCGCCGCAGCACGTGCGTTTCGAGTTGCTGCGCGCTGTCGACGACGACCTGCTCGAGCACCTGGCGGCGCTGCGGCAGCAGCTGCGCGCCGAGCGCGGCCTCGAGCGCCGGCAGGCGGCTCTCGGCCAGGCCGGCGGCGTCGCCGGCGACGCGCGCCGCGAGCGCCTGCCGCGCCGACAGCGGAAACACGCGGTCGGCGCCGACACCGAGCGTGCGCGCGGTCTCGGCGCACTGCGCGGCGATCTGCGCGTCGACCTGGCCCGCGCTCGCGAGCGGGTCGGCGAGCGCGTCGATCTTGTTCAGCACGACGAAGCGCGACGGCGCGTGCGTGCCGAGGTGATCGCGCCAGACGCCGAGATCCGACTTCGTCACGCCGGTGTCGGCACCGAGGATGAAGACGGTCGCGTGCGCAGTGGGCAGCAGGCTCAGCGTCAGCTCGGGCTCGGCGCCGATCGCGTTCAGCCCCGGCGTGTCGAGCACGACCAGGCCCTGCTTGAGCAACGGGTGCGGGTAGTTGATCAGCGCATGGCGCCAGGCCGGCACCTCGACGCGGCCTTGATCGTCGACCGGCGGGTTGTCGTCGGGGTGGGCGTCGTCCCAGAAGCCGAGCTCGCGCGCGCTCTGGTTCGAGACCCACTCGGTGCGTGTGACTTCCTGCAGCGCGTCGGCCAGGCGCTGCGGGTCGTCGAGCGGCAGCTCGCGCACCGACCAGGCCTTGGGCTGCGTGCGCAACTCGGTGAGCGACAGGCCGTCGAGGCGCGTGGCGATCGGCAGCAGCATCAGCGACGCGCCCTCCTCGCCATCCCAGCCGAGCTCGACCGGGCACATCGTCGTGCGCCCCGGCGTCGCCGGCAGCACGCGCCGGCCGGTGTCGGCGAAGAAGATCGCGTTGATCAGCTCGGACTTGCCGCGCGAGAACTCGGCGACGAACGCGACGACGAGCTTCTCGTTGCCGAGCCGGTCGCGCAGCGCGTCGATCTGGGCCAGCGCGGGCGCGTCGGCGAGGTCGCGGTCGGCCAGGTAGCTCGACAGGTCGTCGAGCCGCCGCGCCAGCGTCATGCGCCAGCCGCTCAGGGCATCGAGACTGATCGCGAACGAGGGCGTCATGGACGTGGGTGAAGAGACCCGGGTGGCCAGGTGCGCGGCATCCTAGCGCACGGGCTCGCCGCGCGACCGCGGCGTACATCTGCTCACCAACAGCTTTGCAACAAAGCGCGACCCATTGCGCAGATCGTGTGCAAACCGAGGCGCGAAACCGGCTAGCGGCGCTGGCAGCCGTGGCAGAAAAACGTCGCGCGCTGGCCCTGCACGATGCGGCGCACGCTGCCGTCGCAACGGATGCACGGCTCCCCTTCGCGGCCATAGACGGCGGCCTGCAGCTGGAACGCGCCGGCCATGCCGTGCGCGTCGCGGAAGTCGCGCAGCGTCGAGCCGCCGAGCTCGAGCGCGCGCCCCAGCACGCCGCGCACTGCATCGGCCAAACGCTCGCAGCGCGCGCGGCTCAGCCGGTCGCTGCGGGTGCGCGGGTCGATGCCGGCCTCGAACAACGCCTCGCACACATAGATGTTGCCGGCGCCGACGACGATCGCCCCGCCGAGCAGCGCCTGCTTGATCGCCACACGCTTGCCCGCCAGCGCGGCGTGCAGGTGCGCGCCGTCGAACGCCGGGTCGAACGGCTCGAGGCCGAGCCCGGCGAGCAGCTTGGCGGCGGCGCCAGCATCGACCGCCGGCGACCACACGACGGCGCCGAAGCGCCGCGGGTCGGTCAGGCGCAGCGTGCCGCGCGCGGTGACGAGATCGAAGTGGTCGTGCGGCCCGGGCACGCCGGCGGCGCCGTTGAACGCGAGCGAGCCCGACATGCCCAAGTGCATCAGCAGCCCGCCGCGATCGAGCGCGAGCCACAAATATTTACCGCGCCGCGTGACCTCGCCGACGGCCTGCGCGACCAGCGTTTCGGGCGCGCAGCCGAGCGGCCAGCGCAGCGGCTTGCCCAGCCGCACCGCCTGCACCGTGGCGCCGCGGATGCGCTCGGCGAAGCTCAATCGCGTGACTTCGACCTCGGGAAGCTCGGGCATGCGGAATTATCCGGCGCCGCTGCGGCCGCACCTGGCGACCTAGAATGAAATCCAGCTTCAGGAGTGATGCGATGCCCACCTTCCATGCCCGAGCCGCGCGCCGGCCGGCGCTGTCTGCGCTGGCCGCTTCGCTGCTGTTCGCCGGCGCCGCGTTCGGGCAGGACGGGGCCACGCCGCCGTACAAGGTCGAGAACTCGGCGCTGAACGCGCCGCTGTTCCAGCAGCTGCTGATCGGCGAGATGGAACTGCGCGAGGGCGACGCCGCCACCGCCTACCAGCTGATGCTCGACGCCGCGCGCCGAACCAACGACGAGCAGCTGTTCAAGCGCGCCACCGACATCGCGCTGCAGGCGCGCGCCGGCGACGAGGCGCTTGTCGCCGTCAAGGCCTGGCGCGCCGCGCTGCCCGAGTCGCTGGAGGCGATGCGCTACCAGGTGCAGCTGCTGGTGCAGCTGAACCGCGCGCCCGAGGCCGTCGAGCCGCTGCAGTCGCTGATCAAGTCGGCACCGGCCGACCAGCGGCCCGCGCTGATCGGCGCGCTGCCGCGCCTGCTCGCGCGCAGCAGCGACCGCAACCAGGCCGCGCAGGTGATCGAGAAGGCGCTGCTGCCGTATGCCGACACGCCCGACACCCGCGTCGCCGCGCGCGTGTCGATCGGCCGCGGCTGGCTCGCGGCGATCAACGGCGACAAGGCGCTGGCGCTGGCGCAGAGCGCGCACGAGATGGACCGCGCCGCCGAGGCGCCGGCGGGCCTGGCGCTCGAGATGATGCCGGGCACGCCGGCGGCCGAGGCGATCGTCAAGGACCACCTCGCGGCCAAGCCCGACAGCAACGCGGTGCGCCTGCTCTACGTGCGCTCGCTGCTCGCGTCGCAGCGCCTCGTCGACGCGACCGGCGAGCTCGAGACGCTGACGCAGAACTCGCCGAAGCTGCCGCAGGCCTGGCTGACGCTCGGCGCGCTGCACGTGCAGCTGCGCGAGCCCGGGCCGGCGACCGCGGCGCTGACGCGATACATCGAGCTGATCGAAAGCGCCGACATGCCGGTCGCACCCGACGCCGAAGCGGCGGCCGCGGCGGGCGACGACGACGACGCGCCGCCGGCCTCGAAGAGCGACGCGCTGACGCGCGGCTACCTGCTGCTGTCGCAGGCCGCCGACCAGCGCGGCGACTTCAAGGGCGCCGAGGCCTGGCTCGCGAAGATCGACGACCCGAAGCGCGCGCTCGAGGTGCAGGCGCGCCGCGCCTCGCTGCTGGCGCGCGAGGGCAAGGTCAAGGAGGCGCGCGAGCTGATCCGCCGCCTGCCCGAGAAGACACCCGACGACGCACGCGCCAAGGTGCTGGCCGAGGCGCAGGTGCTGCGCGACGCCAAGCTGTGGCGCGACGCGAACGACGTGCTCGCGCAGGCGAACAAGAAGTTCCCCGACGACGTCGACCTGATCTACGAGCAGTCGATGATGGCCGAGAAGCTGAACCGCCTCGCCGACATGGAGCGGCTGCTGCGCCGCGTGATCGAGCTCAAGCCCGACCATCAGCACGCCTACAACGCGCTCGGCTATTCGCTCGCCGAACGCAACGTGCGCCTGCCCGAGGCGCGCACGCTGATCAAGAAGGCGCTCGAGCTGAGCCCGGGCGAGCCGTCGATCACCGACAGCCTCGGCTGGGTCGAGTACCGCCTCGGCAACCGCGACGAGGCGGTGCGGCTGCTGCGCGAGGCCTACCGCGGCCAGCCCGACGCGGAGATCGCCGCGCACCTCGGCGAGGTGCTGTGGGTCAACGGCCAGACCGACGAGGCGCGTCGCATCTTCAGCGAGGGCCGCAAGCGCGATGCCGCCAACGACGTGCTGCGCGAGACGCTGGCGCGGCTGCGCGTCGACCTGTGAGTTGGCGGGCGCGGGCGGCGGCGCTAAGCGCGCCGCTGCTGCTGGCGGCGTGTGCCTCGTTGCAGCCGCCGGGCGCGCCGGGCGGCGAGGTGCTGGCGGGGCGGCTCGCGGTGCGCGTCGACGCGGCCGCCGACACGCCGGCGCGATCCGAGAGCGCGGCCTTCGAGCTGCAGGGCAGCGCGCAGGCCGGGCGCCTCGACCTGTCGACGCCGCTCGGCAGCATGGTCGCGCAGGCACGCTGGGACGCGGGCGCGGTCGTGCTCGTGACACCCCAGGGCGAGCGCCGCTTCGCCGATCTCGATGCGCTGACGCGCGAGGTGCTCGGCGAGAGCGTGCCGGTGGCTGCGCTGTTCGACTGGCTGCGCGGCCGGCCGTGGCCGGGCGCTGAGAGCACCGCGAACGCCGCGCCGGCACCGCGCGGCTTCTCGCAGCTCGGCTGGAGCGTCGACCTGGCGCGGTTCGACGAAGGCTGGGTCGTCGCGCGCCGCGAGGGCTCGCCCGTGGTCACGGTGCGCGCCCGCCTCGAACGCTCGTGAGCCGAGGCCCGGCCCGATGAACGCGCTGCACGACGTGCCGGCCCCGGCGAAGCTGAACCTGTTCCTGCACGTCGTCGGGCGGCGCGCCGACGGCTACCACCTGCTGCAGTCGCTGTTCGTGCTGATCGACTGGTGCGACACGCTGCACTTCGAGCGCCGCGCCGACGGCCGATTGCACCGCCACGACCTCGGCGCCGCGCTGCCCGCCGACGACCTGTGCCTGCGCGCGGCGCGGCTGCTGCAGACGGCGAGCGGCACGTCGCTCGGCGCCGACATCTCGATCCTGAAGTCGGTGCCGTCCGGCGCCGGCATGGGCGGGGGCAGCTCCGACGCGGCGACGACGCTGCTCGCGTTGAACCGCCTGTGGGCGCTCGGCTGGCCGCGCGACCGGCTCGCCGCGCTCGGCCTTGACCTCGGTGCCGACGTGCCGTTCTTCGTCGGCGGGCACAACGCGCTGGTCGAGGGCATCGGCGAGCGGCTGACGCCGGTGCCGGTGCCGCGCCAGTGGCTCGCGGTGCTCAAACCCGCAGCGGGCATCGAGACGCGTGTCGTTTTCGCCAGTCCGCTGCTGGTGCGGAACACCCGAACTGCTATACTTGAAAGCTTCGCTGCAAACGCCCCGCAGGGCCTCTTGACGCCGGGTTTCGGTGCCAACGATCTGCAGGCCGCGGCGGAGGCAGAATGTTTGGAAGTGGCGCAGGCGGCCGCGATGCTGCAGCGCCGCTTCGGCAACAGCCGGATGACGGGCTCGGGCAGCGCGGTGTTCGCCAGGGTCGGCGAAGGCAGCGAGCCCGCGCCGCCGGGCAGCGGGTTGACGAGCAGAGAGTGGCCGGTGTCGGCCGAGTTGCCGGCGGGGTGGGTGGCGCGCATGTGCCGCAGTCTCGACGCGCACCCGCTGAAGGGCTGGGCCGCCGACTGCTGAGGGTTGAAGGTGGGTCGTCGCAAGACGGTCGACCGGTGTAGGGGAGTCGCCAAGTTGGTTAAGGCATCGGATTTTGATTCCGACATGCGAAGGTTCGAATCCTTCTTCCCCTGCCAAATGATGATGTGATCCCGGTGATCCCTCCACGCGTGGGCCGGGGCTGATTCGTAGGGTCGCGACAAGCGCGGCCCGCCAAAGCCTCGTCGGAGGGAAAGTGCTTTTCAACACACTGCTGTTCACCGGGAATGCGAACCCTGCGCTGGCGCAGGAGATCGCCACGCACCTGGGCGTCGAACTCGGCAAGGCGCACGTCGGGCGCTTCTCCGACGGCGAGGTCGACGTCGAGATTCAGCAAAACGTGCGGGCACGCGACATCTTCGTGATCCAGCCGACCTGCGCGCCGACCAACGAAAACCTGATGGAGCTGTGCATCATGGTCGACGCGCTGCGGCGCGCCTCGGCCCGGCGCGTCACGGCGGTGATCCCGTACTACGGCTACGCGCGCCAGGATCGCCGCCCGCGCTCGACGCGCGTGCCGATCAGCGCCAAGGTCGTCGCCAACATGCTCGAGGCCGTCGGCGTCGAGCGGCTGCTGACGATGGACCTGCACGCCGACCAGATCCAGGGCTTCTTCAACATCCCGGTCGACAACATCTACGCCTCGCCGGTGCTGCTGTCCGACCTGAAGAGCAAGCGCTACGAAGATCTGGTGGTGGTCTCGCCCGACGTCGGCGGCGTGGTGCGCGCGCGCGCGCTGGCCAAGCAGCTGAACTGCGACCTGGCGATCATCGACAAGCGGCGCTCGAAGGCCAACGTCTCCGAAGTGATGCACGTGATCGGCGAGATCGAGAACCGCACCTGCGTGATCATGGACGACATGACCGACACCGCCGGCACGCTGGTCAAGGCCGCCGATGTGCTGAAGGAACGCGGCGCCAAGCGCGTCTACGCCTACTGCACGCACGCGGTGTTCTCGGGCCCGGCGCTCGAGCGCATCAAGGCCTCGAGCCTCGACGAGGTGGTGATCACCAACACGATCCCGCAGAGCGACGAGGTGAAGAACTGCCCGAAGGTGCGCCAGCTGTCGGTGGCGTTCCTGTTCGCCGAGACGATCCGGCGCATTTCGGATGGGGAATCGGTCACCTCACTCTTCGCGGAGCAAAACAATAACTTTTAGAAGGACAGCGGGGTTGCCGGGGGCAACCCCTTACTGGCGGCGGGCCTTCGGCCCGTCTTTAACGAAGAGCCTGGTCGCGGGCCTTCACACTTTGGAGTCAACAATGAAATTCACCGCTTTCGAGCGCACGCTGCAGGGGACCGGAGCGAGCCGCCGCCTGCGCAATGCGCAAAAGGTACCCGGCATCGTCTACGGCGCCGGCACGGCCTCGATGATCGAACTCGATCACAACGCCCTCTTCTTCGCGCTGAAGAAGGAAGCGTTCCACTCGTCGCTGCTCGAGATGGAGCTGGCCGGCAAGACCGAGCAGGTCCTGCTGCGCGACTACCAGATGCATCCGTTTCGGCCGATCGTGATGCACATCGACTTCCAGCGCGTCGACGCGACGACGAAGATCTCGAAGAAGGTGCCGATCCATTACACCAACGAAGAGAACTCGCCGGCCGTGAAGACCGACGGCTGCGTCGTCAACCACGTCGTCAACGAGCTCAACATCCAGTGTCTCGCGTCGCAACTGCCGGAGTTCATCACCGTCGACCTCGGCGAGCTGACCAAAGGCCAGTCGCTGCACGTGAGCGACATCAAGCTGCCGGCCGGCATCAAGGTCGTGACCCACGGCAAACCCAACCCGGTGATCGTCTCGGCCAACGTCCAGGCGGCCGAGGTCGAGGAAGTCGCGCCGGTTCCGGTCGTCGCTGTCGTC
>DATMIN010000373.1:0-7677 GCA_035554275.1 Burkholderiaceae bacterium | reverse complement strand
GCTGGTGCGCCACGTCACTGGCCGTCGCCACGGCCGCACCCTTCGTGCGCTCGCGGGCGCCGCGGCCTGGGTCGCGGCCGAATGGCTCGTGCCCAGGCTGCTCGGCGACACGCTCGGCTACGGGCTTCATCCGTCTCGAGTTCTGCGCCAGGCCGCCGATGTCGGCGGCGCGGCGGGGCTCACGGTCCTGCTGCTGCTGGCGAACGAAGCGATCGCTGCGGCGCTCGCGCGTCGGGCCGACGGCGTGGCGGCGATCGCGAAGCCGCTGGCGGCGGCCGCGGCGCTGCCGCTGCTGCTCGCGGGTTACGGCTTGGCCACGCTCGCGGCCACGGCCTCACCCGCGTTCATCGCCGGCAAGCCGCTGCGCGTGGCGCTCGTGCAGTCGAACATCGTGGACTACGAGCGGCTGCGCCGGGAGAAGGGCGCAGCGGCGGTCGTCCGCGAGGTGCTCGACACGCACTACGCGATGAGCTACGACGCCGTCGAGCGGCAGCACGCGCAGGCGGTGCTGTGGTCGGAGACGGTGTATCCCACGACCTTCGGCCATCCGAAGAGCGAGGCCGGCGCCGAACTCGACCGCGAGATTCTCGGCATCGTCGACGCCGCCGGGGTGCCGTTCGTATTCGGCACCTACGACCGCGATGCGGCCGGAGAGTACAACGCGGCCGCGTTCGTGGCGCCGGGCACGGGCCTGCTCGGCTTCTATCGCAAGACGCGCGTCTTCCCGCTCACCGAGTACGTGCCGGCGTGGCTCGACGGGCCGCTGCTGCGGCGTTGGCTGCCGTGGGCCGGCACCTGGCGGCCGGGGACCGGCGCGCGCGTGTTCCCGCTGCGCCTCGCCGACGGCCGCGAGATCCCGGTGCTCGCGTTGATCTGCCTCGACGACGTCGATGCGGGCCTCGCGATCGCTGGTGCTCGGCTCGGTGGGCAGGCCATCCTGACCCTGTCGAACGACTCCTGGTTCACCGACCACCCGCAGGGCGCCGAACTGCACCTGGCTGCGGCAGCGTTCCGCAGCATCGAAACGCGCCTGCCTCAGTTCCGCGTCACCACGAACGGCACCAGCGCGGTGATCGACGCGACCGGCAGCGTGATCGCCGCGGCGCGCATCGGCGAACGCAGCCTGGTGGTCGCAGACGCTGCGGTGCGGCAACCGCCTCGCACGCTGATGGTGGCGTGGGGCGACTGGGTCGGGCGCGCGGGCGCGGTGTTCCTCGTGTTGCTGGCAGCGGCGGCGGCGTGGCGCAGATGGGCAACACGAGCGGCGCAAGAGGCGTCGGCATCTGCCGCTTCGCCAGCGCTCCCGGCCGACGTCGCCGTGCTGCCGCGCGCAGCCCGCCTCGCCGCAGGGCTGCTGCGCGCCTTCGCGCGCGGCAGCCTGCTCTGGATGGGTGCCGCGGTCCTGCTCGGCGACGCTGCCTTGCAGGCGAACACACTGGTTCAGATTCGCACCTTCGCCGCACTCTTTCTCGCTCCGGAGACCGCGGCGTGGTGCGTGCTGCGCTCGTTTGGCGCGCGGGCCTGCATCGAGAGTGGCGCGCTCATACTGACGCGCGGCGCGCGGCGCCTCGAGCTCGCGTTGCGGGACATCGCCCTCGTCGAGCCGTGGCGTGTGCCCATTCCCGCCCCCGGCGCGGCGCTGCGGCTGGCCAGCGGCGAGCGCTGGCGCTACGGGCTGGCCCATGCCGATCCGCTGGCCTTGGCCCGGGCGATCGCGGCGGCCGGCGGCGCAACCGCGCAGGAGCGCACGCGCTCGCGCGCGATGACGTATGCGCGAGCCCGCCTGGCCAACCGGCGCGGGCCCCTCGACCACGCGCTTGCAAAGTTCGTCCTGTTCCCGTTGGTGCTCGCGATTCCGGCGTTCCGCCTGCACCAGCACATCGCGTACGGCAGCGCCTTCGGCGAGTACTACACGTTCGGCCTGACGGCGTATCTCGCGACCTTTGCGCTGTGGTGGGCCGCCTGGGCGATCGGCGTCGTGCTGTGCGCCGCGGCGCTGCGCGCGGCGATCGAGGCCGGCACGATCGTGGCCGTGTTGCTGCGCCCGCCTCAGGCCATCGTCGCGCGGCGCTGGCTCGAGCGTCTCGGTCTCGCGGCGCTCTACCTCGGCTTGCCGGCGTGGCTGCTGTTGCGAGCCTTCGCCAATTGACGTCGGTTCGTCAGCCGGTGTTGCGCAACCCCGCCGCGATCGGCAGCACGGGCACTTTGCAGTTTCCCAGCACGCCGTTGCCAGCGCCGGTCCGCGGCGAATACATGATCTGGCGCAAGAAAGCGGTCGACTGGCAGGTGGACACTGTGCCGTTCGCGCTGCGCGGTACCGACCTGTCCTGAGACGGGGCACCACCCCGACCCGGCTGCACCGCTCTTCAGCCGCAGCCCCGGTGCTGGCGTGGCGCGGTCGGCGCAGCGCGAACAACGACGCTACCGATCCACCCACAGACCGACCCAGGAGACCGACATGCTCTACGCCAGCCCGAACACCCCCGACGCCAAGCTCGCCTTCAAGCCCCAGTACGGCAACTTCATCAACGGCAAATTCCAGCCGCCGGTCAAGGGCCAGTACTTCGACGTCATCACGCCGATCAGCGGCAAGGTCTACACGCGTGCCGCGCGTTCGACCGCCGAAGACATCGAGCTCGCGCTCGACGCCGCCCACGCCGCGAAGGCGAAGTGGGGTGCCACCAACGCCGCCGATCGCGCCAACGTGCTGCTGAAGATCGCCGACCGCATCGAGCAGAACCTGGAGCTGCTGGCCTACGCCGAAACCGTGGACAACGGCAAGCCGATCCGCGAAACGCTGAATGCCGACATCCCGCTGGCGGCCGACCATTTCCGCTACTTCGCCGGCTGCCTGCGCGCGCAGGAAGGCTCGCTGAGCCAGATCGACGACCACACCGTCGCCTACCACTTCCACGAGCCGCTCGGCGTCGTGGGCCAGATCATCCCGTGGAACTTCCCGATCCTGATGGCGGCGTGGAAGATCGCCCCCGCGCTCGGTGCCGGCAACTGTGTCGTGCTGAAGCCGGCCGAATCGACACCGATCAGCATCCTGGTGCTGATGGAACTGATCGCCGACCTGCTGCCGCCGGGCGTGCTCAACATCGTCAACGGCTACGGCAAGGAGGCCGGCATGCCGCTGGCCACCAGCAAGCGCATCGGCAAGATCGCCTTCACCGGCTCGACCGCCACCGGCCGCGCCATCGCGCAGGCCGCGGCGGCCAACCTGATCCCGGCCACCCTCGAACTCGGCGGCAAGAGCCCGAACGTCTTCTTCGACGACGTGATGGCGCAAGACGACGCGTTTCTCGACAAGGCGATCGAAGGCCTGGTGCTGTTCGCCTTCAACCAGGGCGAGGTCTGCACCTGCCCGAGCCGTGCGCTGATCCAGGAATCGATCTACGACCGCTTCATCGAACGCGCCCTCAAGCGCGTGGCGGCCATCAAGCAGGGCAGCCCGCTGGACACCGACACGATGATGGGCGCGCAGGCCTCGGCGATGCAGATGGACAAGATCATGTCCTACCTCGAGGTCGGCAAGCAGGAGGGTGCCAAGGTGCTGATCGGCGGCGACCGCAACCTGCTGGGGGGTGAACTCGCGGGCGGCTACTACATCCAGCCGACCCTCTTCAAGGGCCACAACAACATGCGCGTGTTCCGCGAAGAGATCTTCGGGCCGGTGCTGGCGGTGGCGACCTTCAAGGACGAAGCCGAAGCGCTGCAGATCGCCAACGACACGCCGTACGGGCTGGGCGCCGGTGTGTGGACACGCGACGGCAGCCGCGCCTACCGCATGGGCCGCGCCATCCAGGCGGGCCGGGTTTGGACCAACTGCTACCACGCGTACCCGGCGCACGCCGCCTTCGGCGGGTACAAGGAATCGGGCATCGGCCGCGAAACGCACAAGGCGATGCTCGATCACTACCAGCAGACCAAGAACCTGCTGGTGAGCTATTCGCCGAACGCGTTGGGCTTCTTCTGACGCCCGCAACGGCGTTGAACGACCGGGTGCCGCCTCGGCGGCAACTCATCCGGTATTGCGCAGCCCCGCCGCGATGCCGTTGATCGAGATGTGGATGCCGGTCTGCACGCGCGCGTTTTCGGGGTCGCCTTCGGTGCGCTGGCGGTAGCGGCGCATCAGCTCGACCTGCAGGTGGTTCAACGGGTCGAGGTACGGGAAGCGGTGCTCGATCGAGCGCGCCAGCGTCGGGTTCGACGCGAGCCGGTGCGCGTCGCCGGTGATCAGCGAGAGCGCGTCGGCGGTGGCGCGCCACTCGGCCTTGACGAGCGCGAAGATGCGCTTGCCCAGGGCCTTGTCTTCGACCAGCTCGACGTAGCGCGCCGCGATCGCGAGATCGCTCTTCGCGATCACCATGTCGAGGTTGCTCAGCAGCGTGCGGAAGAACGGCCACTGCTTGTGCATCTTCTGCAGCAGCGCCAACCGCTCGGCGCGCGCCTTCGGCGCGCGGCCGAGAAACGCCTCGATCGCCGCGCCGAAGCCGCACCAGCCCGGCAGCGCGACGCGGCACTGGCCCCAGCTGAAGCTCCACGGAATCGCGCGCAGATCCTCGATCGCGCGCGTGGCCTTGCGCGAGGCCGGGCGCGAGCCGATGTTGAGTTCGGCGATCTCGCGGATCGGCGTCGCGCTGAAGAAATACTCGGTGAAGCCGGGCGTCTCGTAGACGAGCTTGCGGTAGGCCTTGAAGCTCGCATCGCTGATCGCGGCGGCCGCGTCGAGAAAGCTCTTCGGCGCGCTCTTCGTCGGGTGCAGCAAGGTCGCCTCGAGCGTGGCCGCGACGAGCGTCTCGAGGTTGCGCCGGCCGATCTCGGGGTGGGCGTACTTCGACGCGATCACCTCGCCTTGTTCGGTCAGGCGAATCTGCCCGTTCACCGTGCCCGGCGGCTGGGCCAGGATCGCCTGGTAGCTCGGGCCGCCGCCGCGCCCGACGGTGCCGCCGCGGCCGTGGAACAGCCGCAGCACGATGCCGCGCTCGGCGCGCAGCGACTCGAACAGCGCGACCAGATCGATCTCGGCGCGGTACAGCTCCCAGTTGCTGGTGAAGCTGCCGCCATCCTTGTTGCTGTCGCTGTAGCCGAGCATGATGTCCTGCTCCGCACCGCTGCGCTTGATCATCGCGGCGACGCCGGGCAGCGCGTAGAACGCACGCATGATCGGCGCGGCGTTGCGCAGGTCGCCGATCGTCTCGAACAGCGGCGAGACGATCAGATCAGTCACGGCTTCGCCGTCGAGCGTGCCGCGCAGCAGGCCCACCTCCTTCAGCAGCAGCATCACCTCGAGCAGGTCGCTCACGTCTTCGGTGTGCGAGATGATGTAGTGGCGCATCGCGTCGCGGCCGTAGCGCGCGAGCACCTGCACCGCGGCCTCGAAGATCGCGATCTCGCTCGCGGCGAGTTCGCCGTACGCGGCGGCGCGCACGCGCAGCGGCCGCGCGTCGTTGAGCTGCTGCAGCAGCAGCGCGCGGCGTGCGTCTTCGGGCAACGCGCCGTAGTCGGCTTCGACGCGCGCGACGCGCAGCAGTTCGGCAACGACCGCCTCGTGCTTGTCGGAGCTTTGCCGCAGGTCGACCGTCGCGAGGTGGAAGCCGAACACCTGCGCCGCGCGCATCAGCGGCTGCAGGCGCGGCCGCGCCAGCGCCTGGGCGTGGTGCGCGGCGAGCGAGGCCTCGATCACCGCCAGGTCGGCGCGGAAGTCGCCGGCCGAGGCATAAGGGTTCTGCGGCGCGACCGCGTGGCGCAGCGCCTCGGTGCCGGTGAACAGCTCGAGCGTCGCCGCCAGCCGCGCGTACATGCCGATCAGCGCGCGCCGGTACGGCTCGTCGGCGCGGTGCACGCTGTGGTCGGGCGAGGCCGCGGCCAGCGCCGTCATCTCGCTCGTCACCGGCGCCAGGCTCGACGAGATCGAGAGTTCCGCGCCGAGCGCGTGCACCTCGGTGAGATAGAAGCGCAGCACCGTCTCGGCCTGCCGCGCCAGCGCCATCTGCAGCGTCTGCGCGGTGACGAACGGGTTGCCGTCGCGATCGCCGCCGATCCAGTTGCCCATGCGGAAGAACGGCGCGATCGCGTGGCCGGGCAGCGCGTCTTCGAGCTCGCGGTACAGGCGCGGGATCTGGCGCAGGAAGGTCGAGCGGTAGTAGCTCAGCGCGTTCTCGATCTCGTCGGCGACCGTCAGCTTCGCGGTGCGCAGCATCCGCGTCTGCCAGATCTGCGTGACGCGGGCGCGGATCAGCGCCTCGTTCTCGGCCCGCTCGCGTTCGGTGGGCAGCAGCTCGCGCTGCTCGACGAGCTCGGCGATCGTGCGCTCGGCGTCGAGGATGCTCTTGCGCTGCACCTCGGTCGGGTGCGCCGTCAGCACCGGCGAGATGTAGGCGTGCGCCAGCGTCTTGGCGATGTCGGCGGCGCGGATGTCGGCGCGCGCCAGCCGCTCGAGCGTCATCGCCAGCGACCCTTCCTGCAGGTGGCCCTGGCGCTCGTGGTGGTCGCGCCGGCGCACGTGGTGGCGGTCTTCGGCGATGTTGGCGAGGTGCGAGAAATAGCTGAACGCGCGGATCACGCTGACCGTCTGGTCGCCCGACAGGTTCTTCAGCAGCCGGTCGAGTGCGCGCCCGGCGGTGGCGTCGCTCTTCAGGCGATACGCGACCGACAGCTGACGCACCCGCTCGACCAGCTCGAACGCGGCCTTGCCCTCCTGCTCGCGGATCACGTCGCCGAGGATGCGGCCGAGCAGCCGGATGTCGTCGACCAGCGGGCGGTTCTTCTCGGCCGCGCTGCGCGCCTCGCGCGCGGTGGAGGCTGAAGGGGTCGACGACGGTTTGCCGGCTCGGGCCATGGGTGTTGTTCTCGGGTGGTGGGGCGCGGCGGAATCGGTCGCGCCCGGGCCATGCAAGCGGCAGGCCAATCGGGATGCCAGCCCGCGATGCTAGCCGGCGCGGCCGCCGCTCAGCGCCGCAGCCACCAAGCGACGCCGGCTGCGGCCACGGCGATCCACAGCGCGACGATCGCGGCCGCCGCGAGCGCGCTGCGCGGCCGCTCGAGCAGCGCGCCGGCGCGCTCGCGCGCCGCGGCCAGCACCGGCGGCGGCAGCAGGCGGATCACCAGCGCCAGGCCGAGCGGCACGATCAGCAGGTCGTCGAGCAGGCCGATGACGGGGATGAAGTCGGGGATCAGGTCGATCGGGCTCAGCGCATAGGCGGCGACCGCGAACGCGAGCAGGCGCAGCGCCCACGGCGTGCGCGGGTCGCGCGCCGCGCAGTACACCGCGAGCACGTCGCGCTTCAGGCGCTGTGCCCAGGCGCGCAGGCGCGCCAGGCGGCCGCGGGGCGGCTTGGGGGGCGGCGGGGCCGGGGTGCGCATCGTCGGGCGCATCTTGCCACCCGCCGCGCGCGCCCGCGAAGGCGCCTGCTAGCATCGTCGCCATGCCCGCCACCACGCTGATCGCGACCCGCGAAAGCCGCCTCGCGCTCTGGCAGGCCGAGCACGTGCGTGCGCTGCTGACACAGCGCTTCGGCCTGCAGGTCGGGCTGCTCGGCATGACGACGCGTGGCGACCAGATCCTCGATCGCACGCTCGCGAAGGTCGGCGGCAAGGGCCTGTTCGTCAAGGAGCTCGAGACCGCGCTCGAGGAGGGCCGCGCGCAGCTCGCCGTCCATTCGCTGAAGGACG
>DATMIN010000372.1:0-4342 GCA_035554275.1 Burkholderiaceae bacterium | reverse complement strand
GCATTCAGCGAGCGGCCGGCGCGCACCGCCTGGACCGCGTCGGCGGCGTGGTTCAGCAGCACCGCGAGGGGCAAGGCCGCGTCGGCGGGCGCGGCGGGGGCGGCGGGATTCACCGCGCGCAGTCTACGGTCTGGCCGCGCGCGCGCCCGGCCGGCGGCGGCGCTGCGGTACGCTTCGGCCCTGTCCTGCACCGAAGGCCGCGCATGCGCAGCGAGCAACCGACGCCGATATTCCGCACCGAGGAGGATCTGTCGCGCCTGGCCGCCTCGGAGCGCATCCGCTACCGCCTCGTGACGGCGCAGTGTCGCTACCACGCCAACGACAACATCTCGGCCTACATCGAGGACGGCGAGGTCGACGAGCTGCGCGGCGAGGTCGAGACGAAGATGCAGGAGGTGCTGCGCGCGCTCGTGATCGACACCGACAGCGACCACAACACCAACGAGACCGCGAAGCGCGTCGCCAAGATGTTCATGACCGAGGTGTTCCGCGGCCGCTACGTGCCGATGCCGGCGGTCACCGAATTCCCGAACGTCGAGCGGCTGAACGAGCTGATGATCGTCGGCCCGATCACGGTGCGCAGCGCCTGTTCGCACCACCTGTGCCCGATCATGGGCAAGGTCTGGATCGGCATCATGCCGAACGAGCACTCGAACCTGATCGGCCTGAGCAAATACGCGCGCATCTGCGACTGGATCATGAGCCGGCCGCAAATCCAGGAAGAGGCGATCACGATGCTCGCCAACGAACTCGACCGGCGCGTCAGGCCCGACGGCCTCGCGGTCGTCATGGAGGCCGATCACTTCTGCATGCAGTGGCGCGGCGTGAAGGATCCGGAATCGATGATGACGAACAGCCTGATGCGCGGCGCGTTCCTGAAGGACGCGGCGCTGCGGCGCGAGTTCCTGTCGCTACTGAGCCGCAAAACCTGACGGATGGAGCCCCCGGCCGTGCGGGTACGCACGGCCACCCCCCAAGGGGGTCGCCGGCCGCTCCGGAGCGGCCGCGCGCTGGTTGGCGCAGGCGCACTCACGCCGCGGTCTTCTTCGCGGCCACCTTCTTCGCCGCGGCAGCGCCCTTGGCCGGCACGCGCGGCGGGCGCGGCTCGAACTCGAAGCTGACCTTGCCTTCCTTCTTGTCGTAGGCCAGCCGCGCCTTGAACTTGCGGCGGGTCTTGTTCGAGACGAAGTTCTCGAGCAGGTCGGTCTTGCCGGTTTCGAGCAGCTTGCTCATCTGCTCGCGCGCGACCGGCTGCTGCAGGATGATCTTGCCGCTCTTGAAGTCGCAGGTCACGTTGGCGCCGACCGCGTGCTCGCAGACGTAGCTCGCGCCGTGCTCGAACACGCGGCCCTGGTCCTTCGGGCATGGGCCCAGACTCTCCTGCGCCGAGAAGTCGACCGGCTCGCCGGACTCGCCCTCCTTCTTCGCGTCCTCGCCGAAGTCGAACTCCAACTTCCAGTTGCCGATGTCGTCGTCGAACGCGAGCTTCAGTTCGGCGGTGAACGGCCAACCGGCCTTCGAGCGGAAGCCCTCGAGCGGGCCGATCTTCTTGTCGGTCAGGAAGCGCTCGACCTCGTCGAGCTCGAACGCGCGGCTGCCCGGGATCTTGCTGATCGAGAACCCGCAGCCCTCGGAGGTGTCCGCCCCCGGTCGCGGCGTACCGCGCCCGCCCCCCGAGGGGGCCGGCGACTGGCTCGGGAGCGGCCCAGCGCCAGTCGCCGCACCGGGCTTGCCGGTGCAGGCGAAGCGGCGGTAGTTCTCCTTCACGACGCCGCCGCAGTGCGGGCACGGCGCCGCCAGCGTCGCGTAGTCGCCGGGGATCGTGTCGCGGTCGTATTCCTTCGCCTTCTTGACGATGCGCTCGGCCATCCGCGCGATCTCGGCCATGAAGGTCTCGCGCTCGAGCTTGCCCTTCTCCATCTCCGACAGCTGGAACTCCCAGTTGCCGGTCAGCTCGGGCTTGGTCAGGTCTTCGATGTCGAGGCCGCGCAGCAGCGTCATCAGCTGGAACGCCTTCGCGCCCGGCACCAGCTCGCGGCCCTCGCGGTGGATGTACTTCTCGTAGATCAGGCCCTCGATGATCGCGGCGCGCGTCGCCGGCGTGCCCAGGCCCTTCTCCTGCATCGCCTCGCGCATGTCGTCGTCGTCGATCAGCTTGCCGGCGCCTTCCATCGCCGACAGCAGCGTCGCCTCGGTGTAGCGCGCCGGCGGCTTGGTCTTCAGCGCGTTGACCACCACGTCCTCGGTGCGCACGAGTTCGCCCGGCGCCACCGCGACCAGGTTCGCGTCGTCCTCCTGCGCTTCGCGGCCGTAGATCGCGAGCCAGCCGGGCTTGACCATCACCTTGCCGTTGGTCTGGAACTTGTGCTCCTGCCCACCAGCCTTCACGGTCGAGATCCGCGTCGTCACCATGAACTCGGCCGGCGGGAAAAACACCGCGAGGAAGCGCTTGACGACCATGTCGTACAGCTTGGCCTCGATCTCGGACAAGCTCTTCGGCGCCTGCAGCGTCGGGATGATCGCGAAGTGGTCCGAGACCTTGCTGTTGTCGAAGATCTTCTTGTTCGGCTTGACCAGGCCGTCCTTGATCGCCGTCTTCGCGTGGATGGCCAACGCGCGCAGCGGGCCGGGCAGGTCTTCGGTCGAGATCATCTTCATCGTCTGCTTGACGACGTCGACATAGTCCTCCGGCAGGTGCTTGCTGTCGGTGCGCGGATACGTCAGCACCTTGTGCTTCTCGTACAGCGCCTGCGCGATGCTCAGCGTGGTCTTGGCGGAAAAGCCCAGCCGCGAGTTGGCCTCGCGTTGCAAGGTCGTCAGGTCGTACAGGCCGGGCGAGCTCTGCGAGCTCGGCTTGGCCTCTTCGGTCACGCTCGCCGGCTGGCCGCGCGCGGCCTGCGCGATCGCTTGCGCGTCGCGCTCGTTCCACAGCCGGTCGGCGCGGGCCTCGGCGTCAGGGGCCACGCTTGCCGGGGCCCCTTCCCCGGCCGGGGCATTCTTCTTCCACTTCGGGTCGAACCACTTGCCGTCGTACTCGCCGGCCTGCGCCGCGAACGTCGCCTTGATCTCCCAGTAGTCGCGCGCGACGTGCTTCCTGATCTTCTCTTCGCGCTCGACCATGATCGACAGCGTGGGCGTCTGCACCCGGCCCACGGTGGTCAGGAAGAAGCCGCCGTCGCGCGAGTTGAACGCCGTCATCGCGCGCGTGCCGTTGATGCCCACCAGCCAGTCGGCCTCGCTGCGGCAGCGCGCCGCGTCGGCCAGCGGCAGCATCTGCTTGTCGGTGCGCAGGTGCTCGAAGCCGTCGCGGATCGCCGCCGGCGTCATGCTCTGCAGCCAGAGCCTGCGCACCGGATGCTTGCTCTTGCTGTGCTGCTGGATCAGCCGAAAGATCAGCTCGCCCTCGCGGCCCGCGTCGCAGGCGTTGATCAGCTCGCTCACGTCCTTGCGCTTGACGAGCTTGACGATCGCGTTCAGCCGCCCCTTGCTTTTGTCGATCGGGTTCAGCTCGAAGTGCGGCGGGATCACCGGCAGGTGCGCGAAGCTCCACTTGCCGCGCTTGACGTCGAACTCCTCCGGCGCCTTGATCTCGAGCAGGTGGCCGACGGCCGAGGTGACGAGGTAGGTGTCGCTCTCGAAGTATTCGTCGTGCTTCACGAACTTGCCCGAGGAACCACCAGCAGGCGTGAGGGCGCGCACGATGTCCTGCGCGACGGAGGGCTTCTCGGCAATGATCAGGGACTTGCTCATGTTTCTTTCGTTGCTCGCGGCAGGGGTCTGCCCACGCATCCATACAATCCGGGCTTCTCGCGCGCACGCACACACGCGCGCGCACCCATGAATTCAATGTACATAAATTTCCGATGACGCCGAAAGCCGCCCCGCGCCCGCCCGCCGCCCCCGCCGCCGCGAAGAGGGCTTCCCCCGGCCGGCGCATCCAGGTGCGGCGCTCGGGCGTGCACGGCAAGGGCGTGTTCGCGATCGCGCCGATCAAACGCGGCGAGGTGCTGATCGAATACAAGGGCGAGATCATCACCTGGCCGCAGGCGCAGCGCCGCCACCCGCACGACCCGAACGACCCGCACCACACGTTCTTCTTCCACATCGACGAGAAGCACGTGATCGACGCCGCCCACGGCGGCAACGCCGCGCGCTGGATCAACCACGCCTGCTCGCCGAACTGCGAGGCCGACGAGGTCGACGGCCGCATCTTCATCAAGGCGCTGCGCGCGATCGCGCCGGGCGCCGAGCTGTTCTACGACTACGGCCTGATCATCGACGAGCGCTACACGCCGAAGCTGAAGAAGCAGTACGAGTGCCGCTGCGGCACGCGCGGCTGCCG